>NZ_JBFUKF010000139.1:0-13063 GCF_056400985.1 Mucilaginibacter sp. P4_G9
TAGCCGATTTGGGATAGCCGATTTGGGAAAGGCCTTTTTCAAGCGCAACAGTGTAAGCTACCACAACGGCTCCGCTTCCTGTTCCACCAATCACCGGTTTGTAAGATCCGATACCAAACAATGCCACTTTCTGGTTTTTGGTTAGCGGAAGAGCGGAATTGTCATTTTTTAATAGCACCATGCCGTCTGCAGCCGCATTCCTGGATAAGGTTGCGTGTGACTTAAGATCGGGTGTGTTAGAATATTGATATTTTCTGAATGAAGGAGTTTTAAGGATGTACAATAATACCCGCTCCACATTTTGATCGAGCATTTTGACGTCTAACGTTCCATTTTTTACGGCGTTAATAATAGCTTGTTGCTGCCCGGGTGTACCCGGTTCAAGCAGGTCATTTCCGGCTTTCATTTGAGCAACAGGATCTTTACCGCCGAACCAGTCCGTCATTACCATGCCTTTAAATCCCCATTCTTCACGCAGTATCTTTGTCAGTAAGTCATTGCTTTCAGAAGTATACGTTCCATTGATCTTATTATAGGAACTCATCACCGTCATTGGCTGCGACCGCTTAACAGCGATCTCAAAACTTCGCAAGTATAATTCCCTAAGCGCCCGCTCACTGATGATTGCATTTACCGCATTACGGTTGCTCTCCTGGTTGTTGGCTGCAAAATGCTTTATAGAGGTGCCTACCCCGTTTGATTGGATGCCATTTACCATAGCCGCAGCCATATATCCGGAAACATAGGGGTCCTCCGAAAAATATTCGAAGTTGCGGCCATTCAATGGGTTGCGCTGAATGTTCATACCTGGTGCCAGGATCACATCTACGCCATACTCTTTAATTTCATTACCAAATCCTACGCCAACCTTTTTAACCAAAGCCGTGTCCCATGAAGAAGCCAGTAAGGTGCCAACCGGCCAGGCCGTCGCATAATAAGATTTCGTACTATCACCTTTGCGAAAAGGATCGATACGTACCCCGGCGGGCCCGTCAGAAAGAACCGTACCCGGAATGCCGAAACGATTAATGCTCATGGTATTTCCGGCAGCACCCGGTACACGTCCGTCTGCTTCTCCAATGACAGTGCCGTGGCCCTGGAAGCGCATGCCGGTTCCGGCGACGACAGACGCTTTTTCCTCAAGTGTCATTAACTTAACGATCTCACTAACCGGGGCATGCCCCAGTTGAGGTAGCTTTTCCTGTGAAAATGCGGTATGGCCAACCAATAAGAAGGCAACGGCAATAACTTGACGAAACTGTACAGTCATCATGGTAACTACTTAGGAATATGGTTAAATTATTCAGGTTATTTATTTTCCTTTACACGTACTCCTTTAGCATCAAACATGCCCATCAGGCTGCCTTTTACATGGTCGTCATCTACCGGATCAAGCGAAAGTGTAACATCATAACTTTGGACAGTAAATGCTAAGGTTGCGGTTTTATCTTTCTCTTCTATGGAAGTAATTTTAGTTATTTCCTTACCGGTTGAATCCTGCACAGCGCCGGTTAACTTGCCATCCTTCCTTTCGAGAATGAAAGTCATCTTAGAGTCGCCGTTAGGGGTGCCCATCACCAGGACATTCCATTTGCCTGGATAATAATCCGGTTTGGTTTGAGCATTAACATTTACGGAGATAAATAGTCCGATGATTACTGTAAAAATGAAGCTTAACTTTTTCATGATTTTTTATTTTTTATGTTTAATTGATTTTTATTTGAATAGTATTTTCTTTAAATCCGGGAGCCGAGGCTGTTAAAGTCGCAAGGCCTCGTTTCGATGTTGACTTAAGGATCACCTGTGCTCTGCCCTGGTAAACCTTTTTATGCGGCTGCTGAAAACTGGACATATCCGATGGGTTACCGTTCCCAACAGCAGCAATCGTCGCATTGCCTGAAAGTTTAAAACTGATTTCTGTGTCATCAACCGAAGGGACAACATTGCCTTTGCTGTCAACAATCTGGACACTAATAAATGAAAGGTCGTTCTGATTTGACTTTATTATTTTGCGATCAGCAATAAGCCGGATTGCAGTTGGTTTCCCAGTGGTGGATAATACGCTTGAACCGGTTTCCTTTCCATTGTCATAACTTTTAGCTACCAATGTTCCGGGCTGGTATTCGACCTCAAATTTGGCCGTAATCGATCCCTCAGGAACAGTCTGCCCGGCGATCACTTTGCCGTTTAGTTCAAGCTTTACGGTTTTGCTACGCGTATATACGTCAACCTGCATTTTCTTGCCCTCCTGGCCGGGCCAGCTCCATGACTTTAGTTCGTCTGGCATACCCCAGGTTGCTATCACTTCCTTTTGGCCTTCAGGAACAGGCCGATGCACCAGCATTTCCACCGGGCTGTTTCTCCAAACCACATTCTTATAATATAAAGCCGCTTTCGGGTTACCAATCAGGTCGAGATCACCACAATAGGCATTAAATACCGGCCAGTTATTCCGATAGAACAGCCCCATTCCCATCATCCCCTGCGGCACTTTCTGCGACTCTGGTACCAAAACTGATCTTCCAATTCCCGCCTCCCCAATATAATCCATCGCTGTCCAGGAAAAGCCGCCCAGGAACCAGGAGTATTTTTCCGTTTCGTCCCAGTTCTCCAAAGCACCATTTGGTAAATATTCTGTTGCCAAATACAGCTTTCCCGGGTGTTTGGCCCGCTCCGTTTCAAAACGAAGAAGCGTCGCACTGTCGCGCTGAAAGTAGATAGATTTGTCAAGGAAATAATTGTAGCCATCGATATCAAGTTTCGCCACGTGGGGCTCGTAATCCTTCCACGGCTTTTTGGTATACGGTGGCAGGAAAACAATGGCATCTGTTACGGGTCGGGTTGGATCGAGTAACCTTACTTCATCCGATAGTCTTTTTGCAATCCGGTAACCCGATGTATCAGGGGCTTCGTAAATTTCATTACCTATGCTCCACATGATCACTGATGGGTGGTTCCTGTCCCGCAAAACCATTGAGGTTAAATCTCTTTGCCACCAATCTTTAAAATAGAGATGATAGTCCTGGGGGTTTTTAGGTAGTTCCCACATATCAAATGCCTCATCGAGAACCAGCATTCCCAGGCGATCACAGGCATTGAGTAATGCGAGTGAACCCGGGTTATGACTCAGACGAATTGCGTTGTACCCTGCCTTTTTTATCAGCTCTATTTTTCTTTCTTCAGCACGGTCAAAACTCGCTGCCCCCAAAGGGCCAAGATCGTGGTGAATACATCCGCCTTTCAATTTGATAGCAATTCCATTCAATAAGAGCCCTTTTTGTCCGTCAAATTGCAGACTACGAATACCAAATGATGTGATTGTCTGATCGATGGTTTGGCCGCCGTCAATCAGCGTAACCCTGGCCTTATATAACACCGGATTATCTAATTGCCACAATTTCGGATTGATAACGATCAACTTTTGAGTTAAGTCAGCGCTGCTATCAGCCGCGACAGTCAGAGGCATTTTTCGTGAAGCCACAACCTGGCCTGAAGGATTAAGCAGATCGAGTTTTACAATTACTGTCTTTTGCTTTAATGATTTGTTTTCTATCGAAGTTTGAACTTTTACTGTTGCCTTATCCTTTGAGACTTCGGGTGTCGTGATATAATTCCCCCAAAGTTTTGTATGGATTGGATTGACAGCCAACAACCAGACGTGACGATAAATACCCGAGCCTGAATACCAGCGGCTATTCTTACCTAAATTCTTAGCCCGTACGGCAATTACATTTGATTTGCCATTGGTTGTTAAATAATTAGTAAGGTCATAAGAAAATGACGTATAGCCGTAAGGATGATTGCCTAAATGGTACCCGTTGATCCAGACGTCTGCATCCATGTAGACGCCGTCAAACAGGATATATGTTTTTTTTCCTTTGTAATTATTGTTTAAAGTAAAAGTTTTACGATACCAGCCGGTCCCACCTTCAGTAAATCCTGTCGCGGCTTTGCCCACAGATGTTTTGGTAAAAGGTCCCTGAACTTCACCTTCTTTTTGATTTGGGAGATCTTCAATGCTCCAGTCGTGCGGCAAGTTTAAAATACGCCAACCCGAATCGTTAAACGCCGGATTTTGCGCACCATTTAAGGTGTCTTTTCTGAAACGCCAATTGTTGTCAAATGATATCTCACTGCTGTCCTGAGCGCGGGTAATTCCAACTGACAAAAGCAAGGCAAGTAAGATAAAAAAGAATTGGATGCTTTTCATAATTTTAATTCCGTATTAAAAACGGAATAAAGGTATGGTGGCGGTTTCACATATCCAAATTAATTCCGTATTTTTAACGGAATTAATAATTTTTGTATCTTTGTAAAGCAAATTTTAATCATGATTATACCCCCAGACTTCGCCAGTTTCTCCGAATATTCCGACCAATTTCTCAGGAACGTAGCTGTAGACAATGTAATTTTTGGGTATCACGAAAAAGAATTGAAAGTATTGCTGCAACAACCTTACACCTTAGAAAAATGGACAGTGACGGGTGGATACATCAAAAAAACAGAGTCCATCGAAGATGCCGCCAGCAGAATTGCTTTTGACCGCACTGGTATCAAAGGTCTTTACCTGAAGCAATTCGGTTCATTCGGGAACCCTCAGCGTGTAATCGATAATGGCTTTACACCCCAACGTATTGAGAAAATAACAGGTTTTGAGCCTCCGGCGGATTCATGGATCTTTGACTATTTTGTTTCCGTAGCGTTCTACACGCTTACCGAGTTTTCGAAAGTAGAATCCACGAAAGGCGAACTGGAGGCAGATTCCAGATGGTGGCCGGTTAATGAACTGCCCCCCATGATGTTTGATCACGGGCATATCATCAATGAAGCATTGTCTGCTTTGCGGTTGCACATCGCCCACTTTCCAATCGGCTACGAGTTATTACCGGAGAAATTCACCTTACCCGAGATTCACAGCCTTTATGAAACCATATTGGGTAAATCACTTGATGATCGTAACTTCACCAAAAAACTGTTGCTGACTAAAATCGTTACTAAATTAGACGAAACCCGCAAAATAGGAAAGCATCGGTCGCCCTTCCTTTACAAGTTTGATAAGGAACACTATCAGGAAGGTCTAAAAAGCGGAGTGGCGTTGGTGTTTTAAAGCTAATATCAGGCAGTTTCTGGCAATTCAAGATTCATCTCCAGCAGTGCATAACTTAAGGTTTTGCCGTGGGTATCCATCACTAAAGAAGTAGTAACCCCRCCTGCCAATGCCTGCAGGCATACAAACTGCAGCGCGCAAATATTAGGAAGCTCATACCGGACAATTTCGCCATGTATGATCTCTTTGAAATGTTCTTTTACTTTATCGACAGTTATCAAATTGCGCAGCAGTTCATAATCCTTTTCTTCATAAGGTATCAGCGATAAAATCAATGTGTTGCCTTTATCTCCCGCGCGACTGTGCGCTATATCATAAAGTTTAATGCTCATAACTTTTCACTTTTATTGATGGCTTTGTTTTGTTTCTGTCGATCAGAATCGATACAATACCAATCACTTCATTTACATATTTCCGAACTCCTCCGCCACCAGCCGGGCCATTGGTGTAAAGTGCTTCCACTTCTTCGCCTATAGTGGCTGCTTCATTAGCGGTATTGGCCTTGCCGGCAATGCGTAAACGTACTTCATAAGGCTGATAGCCATTTGCCAGCGAAGTGGAATGAACCGACGTATGGCCGATAAAGTCGATTCTCAGATCGGGGAATTGATTAACTAATCTTTGCTGAATTATTTCACCCGCTAACCTGGCTCTTTCCAATGCATTTGCGCCAGCATAAGTAATTTCGCCTTCTCCTGTAAAACCTGCTTTATACCCAATACTAACCTTTAGTGTCGATGGTTTTTTGTTGCCATTGCCGCCAGTCACCTTGATACGATCTTTTCCATCCTGTTTCAAATAAACTGTGGTGAAATCTGTTGACACATCGGGTGTCATATATTGATGGGGATTTGTTACCTCGTACAATAGTTGTTCTTTAGCCGTTGCTAAGGTTATACTTCCTCCCGTTCCATCAACTTTGCTTATGGTTGCGTTGCCATCCGGGTAAACATCTGCAAACGGATGCCCCAATGTGCTCATATTCTCCATTGGCTTTTTAACCGGATCAGCAAAATAGCCGCCGGTTATTTGGCCCGCACATTCCATCAGGTGCCCAATTACAGTTCCTTTAGCAATGATATCAGTATCATCCAAAGACCAGCCAAACTCATGTACCAACGGCGCGACAAATAACGACGGATCAGCAACGCGCCCGGTTATGATAATATCGGCGCCCGTTTCCAGCGCCGGTAAAATTGCATCAGCACCTAAATAAGCATTGGCTGAAATGACTTGTCCTGACCCGGAAATAGGATTGCCTGTTTCCATAGCGATCTCATCGCCGCTGATAGATTTCAAAACATCGTCGCCGGTAACTGCCGCAACTTTGATGGAGATACCTTGTCTTTTTGCTATTTCAATAATTTTACCCGCCGCTGCGATCGGGTTTGCCGCCCCCATATTGGTGATGAGGCGGATTTTATTTTTTTTAAGCAAGGGCAACAGCAACGATATGCGTCGCTCCAGCAGCGGATCATACCCTTGTGCCGGGTCTGTCGCTTTTCTTTTTTGAGCTAACGCGATGGTACGTTCGGCCAGGCATTCCAGCACCAGGTAATCCAAATCACCCTTTTCCGCTAAGATCACGGCAGGTTCGAGCCTGTCTCCCGAAAAACCTGCGCCACAACCTATACGGACTTTATCTTTCTGCTTCATTTATATACTTATTGCTCCGGTCAGTATTGCTATAATAGTCATTATTATAGTTGTACCGAATGCCCATTTAAAAGTAAATTTTTGATGGTCTGCCAGTTCCACTTCCGATAATCCTACCAAAACGAAAGTTGAAGCGGTTAAGGGGCTTAACGGGAAACCCGTCGTCATCTGCCCTAAAATTGCTGCCCGACCTATTTCTATGGAATTTATGCCATAATGGGTGGCCGCCGTTTTTAAAACGGGGATCACGCCAAAGTAATAGGCGTCGGGTGTAAAAACCAGGCTTAATGGCATACTGGTAACGCCGACCAATGCCGGCAAATAACCCGCATGTTCTTTGGGGATAATAGAAACCATCGACAATGCCATGGCGTCGATCATTTTAGTTCCGGTAAGGATACCGGAAAATACCCCCGCTGCAAAAACTATGATGGAAACCGAAAACACATTGGCGGCATGTGCCTGTATCCTTTTTCTCTGTTCGGTCTGGGATGGGTAATTGACCAGTATAGCTACCGCAAAACCTATGATGAATAATGCTGATGGCGGAGCCAGCGACAAAATAAGCGCTGCGATTAAGACAACCGTTAAAACGGCATTGAACCAGAATAATGCAGGCCGGCGGCTTTCTTTTTGTTCATCAGAAAGTTCCTGGTGATGATCGTAATCCAAATGCACAACACCCAACCTTTTTCGTTCTTTCTTACCAAGCCAGAATGCCACGAATAACACCCAAAGTATCCCTCCGATCATGGACGGGAGAATCGGAATGATCAAATGCGCAGGGTCAGTTTTCATCACATTTAAAGCTCTGGCTACAGTGCCCGACCAGGGCACCAAATGCATAACGCCCACGCTGAGTGCGACGATGCAGGGGAGTATCAGCTTCTTCATGCCCAACTTTTTGTAAATAGGGAATAAAGCAGTGATGGTGATCATAAAAGTGGCCGTACCGTCTCCATCCAGGTGAACCAACATAGCCAAAATAGCGGTTCCCAGGGTAATTTTCAACGGATCGCCTTTGGCAAGGTTAATAATGCCCCTGATCACCGGGTCAAATAACCCGGTATCGATCATCAGGCTAAAGTATAATACGGCAAAGATCAACAGGATACCAGTGGGTGCCACTTGTTTGATCCCGCCCAGTACCATTTCGCCTATCTCTTTCGCCCCAAAACCACCGATCAATGCAAATAAAACCGGTACCAGGATTAAAGAAAGCAATACCGACAGGCGCCTGGTCAGGATCAACCCTAAAAAGACACAGATGGTTAAAAAGCCGAGGATGGATAGCATGGATTAGAGTATTACGCCATTGGCTTTTAAACGTTTACTAAAATACAAAACCTGGTAAGGCAAGGCATCCTGCCAGAATTCCCAGGTATGGCCGCCTGGCCGTTCTGTATAATCATGCAGGGTATGGTTATATACCAGGCGCCGGTGCAATTCGCGATTGGGCTCCAATAGAAAATCGTCTACACCGATATCCATTACAATGGGCAATCCGTTTTTTCTGATTTGATCAGCCATATTTACCACAGAATAAGGCAGGTAACTATCCGGCGTCATCGGCCCCATTATTTTATCCAGAAACTTTGTAAGACCATTAAACCGTTCCGGGGTTAGGTTCCAGGTGGTCATATTCGGGTCGAGCGCCCCGCTCATGCTTCCGGCAGCCGCGAATAATTCGGGATGGCGGGTAGAAAGGTAAAGCGAACCATAACCGCCCATGGATAAGCCGGTGATTACCCGTCCCTTTTTGTCTTTGACCGTGTGGTATTTGCTGTCGATAAAAGGAACGACCTCTTTGATAATATAGGTTTCAAATTTGCTGTTCGGATCAACCGGGCTATCAATATAATAGCTGAATATTTCCCCTTCCGGCATCACAATAATCATATTGTATTGGTCGGCCAGGTTACGCACCAGCATTTTATCAGGCGTTTTCAGCAGCCAGTCGTTGAAGTGCCCAAAGCCGCCATGCAGCAGGTAAAGTACGGGGAAGTCCTTTTTGCTTTTGCTATAGCTATCTGGTAATGCAATGGCCGCTTTGTAAGTTTTATTCATGGCCGAGCTGGAAATTTGAACGGTATCCACCTTTGAAGCGTAAGATAAAGTGCTGCAAAGCATGGCGAGCACAAAAACGTAGCTGAGTTTTCTCATAGTTGATATTTTTGGTCTTATTTTAATACGTTGCTTTTATCGGCTTCGCTGATGATGTTTTGGCTATCTTCCGGCAGCCCGGGTATTAAACAACCATGCCGCAATCAGGCTGAAAATATAAATGCGGGGTCACTTCATTTAGCAGTTATTGTTTTTTTGGGGCGCTGGCTATTTTCAGCAGTTCGGCATCCGGGTGATTACGCATTTCACATTTGTTATCCAGGATCATTGTCGCGCCATTTGCAAACGTATAGGCAGGCCATTTAGGCAAACCGGGGGTGTTGGGATTACCGTTGCGGGCAAAACTGATCCAGGCACTGCTTATTTTCGAGGCAAGTGCATAGGCATCCTTGCCGCCGCCGGTCATTTCCTCGCAGTGGCGGATATTATCAAACTGGAAGGCGATATCCATACAATGCATAGCTTTGTACCTGCCATCATTAACCGGAGACTGCCAGGTAAACAGGTACATGTAAACCGGTGCCGCACCGCTTAAACCGGATTTTTGATCGGCTTGTTTGATGGCTAATGAGCGAAAACCGAATTCGATATCATTGTATTCAAACGGCTTGCTGGTGTTTGGGTAAGCCTGCTTCACCGCTGCCATATAAGCGTCGGTCTGGTCGCCATATTTTTTCTGTAAAATAACTTTCAAATCTTCTATGGTCTGGCCCTTCGGGGTCGGCGCGAAAGCTGCAAACTCGTTTTTAGTGGTACCCACCAGTAGTGGTATATTTTTTGAAAGGTCCATGGCGGCCTGATCGGTCGGCTGATTAGGGAACATATCGCCATCCAATACCGCGTTCCAGCCGACGTTTGCCGGTTTTCCTTCTTTTCTCAACGCTGTTCCTACTTTTCTTAGCGCCCTGCCACCGGCAGCATTCAACTGATCATAAGGTAGTTTCTGAAGGGAGTCGACCTGAGATGCCTGCAAATGCAGTTCATCGAGCAGGGCTGCCGCTACACGTTGCGAGACCGATTTATCTGTAAAAGAAGTGATATAACTGCCGCTTTCTACGATCGCTTTGTGAAATAGGCCTTTCGCCTTGGCTGTATTCATCATACAGGTTACCTTTCCGCCGCCGCCGGACTGCCCGAATATTGTGACGTTATCCGGATCGCCGCCAAATTGCGCGACGTTGTCTTTTACCCATTGCAAGGCCGCAACGATATCAGCCAGACCTGCATTTCCAGAGTTTTTATATTTATCTCCATAAGCAGAAAGGTCCAGGAAACCCAGGACATTCAACCGGTGATTTATCGAAACAAGTACAACATCCCCTTTCTTAGCCAGGTTCTCCCCGTCATAAGAGGGCAATTCAATAGACGAGCCGGCTGTAAAGCCGCCGCCATGCAACCACACCATCACCGGGCGTTTTTTACCATCGTTTAATTTTTGTGTCCATACATTCAATGTCTGGCAATGCTCGTTGGCATATCCCAGATCATGATTAAAAGCAAATTCAAATGCATCGTTTACTGTCGTTGTCGGATCGGTGGGGCAAACCGGACCGTAGCTCATTGAGCTCCGCTCGTCATTCCAGGCTTTGGGTTTGCGTGGTGCAGTAAACCGGTCAGCTTCCGCATAGGGGATTCCTTTAAAGGTGATAATTCCATTATGAACATAGCCTCTGACTTTTCCGTTATCAGTAGAGGTGACCGCAATACCTTCACCGGCTTTTATAGGATCGTTACTTTGGCAAAGGGCCGTTAAATTTAAAAAGCAGACGGCTGCCATAAACAACAGTGTAGTTTTTCTTTTCATAATAATTGGTTTTATCGGGAATGACAAATCTATATTTACACCTTCAATTCCGTCTTTTTTTAAATTGCTGAATTGTATATAAATTTATCGCTTGATTTCCGAAACGTTTCCGAAACCGGAAGCAAACCTGAAATGCTAAAAATCATATGAAGCTCAAAACGGGAAAGGACGAAATTGTATACCTACTGACAAAGGTAGTGCTGAAATACGAGGCAGCAACCGGGCAGGGTATTAAGCGAAATACGAACAGAAAGAATTATGAAGACCTGGCGCGTATGTTAAGCGAGATCAGTAACAGCCTTCCCAATACCAGTGAAACGCTTTTCCATAATTATTATCCGCCGGGTGAAAACAATGCGTCTGCCGTTTACCCGTTCCGCAAATATGACATAACCGGCGGTCAGCTAAAAGATGCTATTAATGGGATCGTGTCGCACCCGCGCCCATTTTTGGTTGATGCCTGTTACATTTATTTATATGGACAGGGTAGAAAGGGTTTTGCACAAAAACCAGTTGATGAAGGGTTAGTGGATGAGCCGACAACTGTTGAAGTGCCAATCGTTGATGTGCTTCCTATAAAGAGCAGTATCTTATTGCTGTCCAAAAAGATCAAAACATATCGGACAATTGTAATCCTGCTTTGTAGTATTTTATTAGTTGGAGGGATTTTTTGGGCTGAAGAAAATTCAAAGGAAAAAAAGCTCGTCCGTGATTTAAGCATTTTACCCTACCGGCCCTCAAGTGCCGAGATTGACAGCCTGGAGGGAATTTGGCTGTGCTATACCGGATCGCCGCAGGCCCGAACGTATGATGCCGGGCGTTTCCATAAAATTGTTTCTAATATCATGGATGTGAAATACCAGGATGGTTACTTCAAATTCATCCGTTACGGGTCTAACTTCGAACACGCGGGCTATATGCAGTTTGAGGCAGCCTGGCTGGTTTCCATTCACTCGCACGTCGTTAACGCCCGGGATAGCATCGAGTCGCCTAAACTATCATTGATGCGTTTGGATGAAGGCAGGCCTTATGTGGATGTCATATCCGCTTCCTGGAACTTTGACCAGGGAAAAAAAAACAGGATCATCGGCATACGGGAGCTTTTCATCAAACAAGGCAAAAGGGGACGGATAGAGGAGATTATAAATACGCCGCAAAACGCAGCTTGTAGTTGTAAAATAATTAAATGGCAATCACCCGGCAATGCAGTTCGCTTCTTTTATTTGAAAAACGAACTGCTGGATACGATTGGCGATAAAAGATTGAAACAAACACTCGATGAGAAAAGTATTTTACTTTCCCGGCCCGGTGATACATCCTTATTGCTGCCTAAACATTTTACAAATACGCATTGAGGTATTATTCGAATTATAAATGTACTGGATGTTGATCTGTAATAACGAGGCAATCTCGAGTCAGTTAATTTTTTCTTACCGCCTGGTTGAAAAGCTTCCCACATGGGTTTAATTCTAATAAATTCCTTGATAGCTTAAGAGGAATTGCAGAATTTGGAGACCCAATTTTATAAATTGATAACATTCTTCTTGAAATACTGTAAATGGCATTCGAAGAGTAAAACTAATTGGAAGGTATCCAGGCAAAGCCACGCCAGTTTTCATCAATTTGACCTGACCTAATGGGAAAAAATGTATAGCTCATAGATATTGCAAATCAGGACTGTAAGACTTACTTAGTTAAGGTGGAACATAGTTTTAATTTCATGATTAAATAATAAAGATTGGACGATCTCATTTGAAATGTAGAAAGGGGGTTCATGGTTGAATGCCCTTTCTACGTCAGCTTTAATGAACATAGTCGAAATTCTAAATCTAATATGAAGCGCAGCCTGGCTGATAGTCAAATACTAACTGAAATCAAATCATCCATTGTAATTACAGCTTTTGTACTTACTTTACCAAGTGTTCCAACAATCAAAGAACCCGGAGTTGCTTTTCCCCAAACAGGAATTTTTATGCCTCTTTGCAAAACCATATTATCGCCAAACACTTTTGGAAAAGTTACCTGGGCATAGCCGGATGTTTGAAAAGTAGAATAGTGTAAAAAGCACTAATAATATCCGTTTGTTTATTTTCATTATTTTATTCAAATAGCGTGAACTCTGGTCGTTAGGCCTAATGCCGTTTTTTGATAGCTTGCAGCCCCGAAAATAACCGGGGCTGCAAGCATAATAACATTAAGATATACCTTTCCAATTTTATCTTTTTCGCGTTCGTTAATTTAACAGGCTTTATTTTTCCGGGGAAATGGAACCTGTTATATGAAAAAAGTCAAAATCAGCCGCCCCTCCTATATTTTTTGTAGAATAATTAAACAAAGCAAAACGATAGCCCATGAAATGCGGGAAGGTATAG
>NZ_JBFUKF010000140.1:0-13034 GCF_056400985.1 Mucilaginibacter sp. P4_G9
GTGCTATAAGCGATCCAACGCCTAAAGTTCTTTTCAGCGTTTTCTCAGTTTCCTTTGATGCAGCCATTAACTGCGCAATAGGTTTTTTAATAAATAACTTCATGTTTAATTAGTAAGATCAGTCGTAAAAAAATTAAAAATTCACATTTCCCCAAACGTACTTAAATTTATTGAAAAGATAAAGAGCAGAATGTAACAATGGACTTGATTAAATTACCCAAATTATAGTTTGAAAATGAAGTATTTAGCTAAGAAGTTGTTTGAAAAATAAAAAAGCAGATCGTTGTTGCGATGCCCGGAGCAATCCCAAACAATACAGTTCGGATTTGCAAAGCTATTCAGCAAGGCGGGGATTACTTCGTGCCTACCCATGACTTATTCGATTTTCAAGGGGTAAAGGCCTGTCAGTCTGAGCCTGTCGAAGACTCGTGCGGAAAGGCCTTTGCCCGCTATGCTTCGACAGGCTACCCATGACGTGTTTTCAGAAAAAACATTTTGTCATCCTGAACGGAGTGAAGGATCTATTATTCGCCATGCTTCTTCGCCCTGTACAGTCTGCGAATAGATCCTTCACTGCGTTCAGGATGACAAATTTTTTAAAACATCATTTTGCCAAATTGAGGCCAAAGTTTGCCGGACCGGTAAGGCAAGCGGATGATAAGTTTCCAATTAATCTAACTCCATATATCCCGATATAAATTGATTTTTCTTCAAAAAAGTATAATTATAGTGAAGAGAGGAACAGTATATAGAAATTAATCAACAAAGATAAAAGTAGGGTTCGTGCATTTAATGCTTAGGTTTTGAACAGATTTATGGAGAAGTTTTTCACGCAAAGACGCAAAGAAAAAAGAAGCAAATCACTTAGCGTCCTTGCGTCTTTGCGCGAGATAAATTTCAGATATTGGAGTGCAGATCGGCAGCTTGATTTTAACCATAAGTTAATTTTTAGGTTTATAATGTTGATTATCAGTTGTATAAGTGTTCCGGTCTTTGTTGATTTTAAAAAAGCTTAAGTTGTTGATAATCAGCTATAATACGTTCCAGAGCGTTCGGGGTGTTCCACTGCCCCCAGATGGAACACTTATAAAAAAAGCCACCCTCACCAGGTGGCTTTCCATATATTGAAAACGATATTATCCTTTTTTATCCACCCTAATTACAGGCGAAGTATAAGCCTGTATAACAACCTGCTTTTTAACCTCCTGTTTCATGGCAGTTGGCGCAACATGGTTTGCATTCAAATGCGGTGCAATAACCAGCGACACGATCGACATCAGCTTGATCAGGATATTCATTGACGGGCCTGAGGTATCCTTAAACGGATCGCCCACGGTATCACCTGTTACTGATGCTTTATGCGGCTCTGATTTTTTATAATGCATTTCGCCATTGATCATGCAACCCTTTTCGAATGATTTTTTAGCGTTATCCCATGCACCGCCGGCATTGCTCTGGAAGATCCCCATCAGCACACCGGATACGGTAACACCTGCCAATAAGCCGCCCAATACTTCGGGACCGAAAGAGAAACCGATAATGATAGGTGTAATGAGCGCGATCAATCCCGGCGCAACCATCTCGCGGATAGAGGCTTTGGTTGATATAGCCACACATTTTTCATACTCGGGCTTGGCAGTGTACTCCATAATGCCCGGGATCTCGCGGAACTGGCGCCTAACTTCTTCTACCATCGCCATAGCTGCACGGCCTACTGCCGAGATACACAATGCCGAGAAGATGAAAGGGATCATGCCGCCCACAAATAAACCGGCCAAAACATCGGCCTTGTAAATATCAATATGCTCGATGCCTGCAACGCCCACAAAGGCGGCGAACAGGGCCAGCGAGGTTAACGCAGCAGATGCAATGGCAAAACCTTTGCCTGTAGCGGCGGTAGTGTTACCTACGGCATCTAAATTGTCTGTACGATGGCGTACTTCCTCGGGCAGGCGGCTCATTTCGGCAATACCACCGGCGTTATCAGCAATAGGGCCAAAGGCATCAATTGCCAATTGCATGGCCGTAGTAGCCATCATACCAGCAGCGGCTATAGATACCCCGTACAAACCCGCAAAATGGTACGAGCCATAAATACCCGATGCTAAAACCAGGATAGGCAGCACGGTTGATTCCATACCCACGGCCAAACCCCCAATAATATTGGTAGCATGCCCGGTAGATGACTGGCGGATAATGCTCAGCACCGGGCGTTTACCCATAGCTGTATAGTATTCGGTTATAATCGACATTAATGTACCAACTATAAGACCCACTGCTATCGACATGAAAACACCGTTTTTGGTAAATACCAGCGACCCGGCTTTTACAACATGGCTGGCATCCTCATCGCGTACCATGTGAAAGCTATCAGCAGGCAACATCCATTGTACCACAAAATAAGTGGCAATGGCAGTTAAAATGATAGATGTCCAGTTACCTATGTTTAAAGCTTTTTGTACACTATCTGTTTCGTTTTTGATCTTCACCATAGCTGCACCAACTATCGAGAATATCAGGCCTAAACCCGCAATAACCATTGGCAGCAATATTGGGGCTATGCCTCCAAAATTATCATGCGATACAATTTCACGACCCAGAACCATGGTAGCAAGCATAGTTGCCACGTATGATCCAAATAAATCGGCACCCATACCGGCAACGTCACCCACGTTATCGCCTACGTTATCGGCAATGGTGGCGGGGTTACGCACATCATCCTCGGGAATCCCGGCTTCAACCTTACCCACAAGGTCGGCACCTACGTCGGCGGCCTTGGTATAAATACCGCCGCCCACACGGGCAAACAGCGCAATGGATTCGGCGCCTAACGAAAATCCGGCTAAAACATCCAATGCTTTTGCCATGGCCTCGCCATTTACAGTGCCTCCTGTATTTTTAACATAAACCGTGTAAAAAACAATGAACAGGGAGCCTAAGCCAATGATGGCCAGGCCGGCAACACCCAAACCCATTACGGTACCGCCGGTAAATGATACTTTTAAAGCCTGCGCAAGGCTGGTACGTGCGGCTTGTGTAGTGCGCACATTGGCTTTGGTAGCAATACGCATGCCCAGGTAACCCGCAAAGGCCGATAAAAATGCACCTACTACAAATGAGACGGCAATAACCGGGCTTGATGTAGCTACGGTAGTGCCGCTCCAGGCCAGCAGGATACCTGCAATAAAAACAAAACCACCGAGTACCTTCCACTCGGCACGTAAAAAGGCCATCGCCCCATCGGCAATATAGCCGGATAGCTTTACCATGTCGCCGTCACCGGCATCCTGTTTGGTAACCCATGCTGCTTTTATGGCCATTGCGGCAATGCCGGTGAGCCCGAAAACCGGAATTAAATAAATTAAGTAAGCGTTCAAAAAATCCATAGTAGCAAATTTGGTTTATAAAGTACTAATGTTTTGGTGTATAGTATTGCAGGTGTAATTGGTGCTTGCAAAATAGTAATTTTATTTTCTTTAAAATAGCCTGTCAATATTAAAGTTTTTTGAATAGTTTAGGACTTTAAACCCTTTTATAATTTATGGCAAAAGATCCCGGACAACCCAAAATGAAACATGAACTTGGCCTGCTTGACGGCACCATGCTGGTAGCAGGCTCCATGATAGGCTCAGGTATATTTATAGTTGCTGCTGATATTGTACGTAATGTTGGCTCGGCAGGTTGGCTGATAGCCATTTGGTTGATAACCGGTTTCATGACTTTAACTGCTGCCTTAAGTTATGGCGAGCTAAGCGGCATGTATCCAAAAGCAGGCGGGCAGTATGTATATTTAAAAGAAGCTTACAGCAAACTCATCGCCTTTTTATATGGGTGGAGCTTTTTCGCAGTGATCCAAACGGGAACTATCGCCGCGGTTGGGGTGGCATTCTCCAAGTTTACTGCGTATTTAATCCCCGCTGTGAGTGAGGACAATATACTTTTTCAACAGGGTTTTGTCAAAATCAGCGCGGCTCAGTTGGTGTCAATAGGTGTAATAGTATTACTTACCTTTATTAACACCCGCGGGGTGAAAAGCGGTAAACTGATACAAACTACCTTCACTTTAACCAAGTTGTTAAGTTTATTCGGGCTTATCATTTTTGGTTTTGTGGCTTTAAAACCCGAAATATGGCATGCCAACTGGAGCGATGCCTGGAACCTGCACAAATTAAACACCGATGGCAGCTTTACAAGCGTAACCCTGGCAGCAGGGCTTGGTGCAATAGCAGCCTCGATGGTGGGCTCTATATTCAGCAGCGATTCCTGGAATAATGTAACTTTTATAGCGGGCGAGATGCGTAACCCTAAACGGGATGTAGCATTAAGCCTGTTTTTTGGTACTATGATAGTTACCATTATTTATGTTGCAGCCAACGTGGTTTATACCGGTGTTTTACCATTGCATGAAATAGCTACCGCGCCTAAAGACCGTGTTGCCGTAGCAGCATCACAGGTTATTTTTGGCAATACAGGAACAGTTATCATCGCTATAATGATTATGATATCAACTTTTGGCTGTAACAACGGGTTGATTATGGCAGGCGCAAGGGTTTATTATACCATGGCAAAAGATGGCCTGTTTTTCAAAAAAACCGGCGAACTAAATAAAGCATCAGTGCCCGAGTTTGGTTTATGGATACAGGCTTTGGTAGCATCGGTACTTTGTTTAAGCGGCAGGTATGGCGATCTGTTAGATATGATCTCCTTCGTGGTGGTAATATTTTATGTGCTTACCATTATTGGTATTTATATTTTAAGAGCCAAACACCCTAATGCCGAGCGTCCGTATAAAGCCTTTGGTTACCCGGTGTTACCTGCGATATATGTTGTGATGGGCATCGCGTTTTGTATTTTGCTGATCCTTTATAAACCACAATTTACCTGGCCGGGCTTAATTATCGTATTGATAGGTATCCCGATATATTATATCACCAAAGGGAACGTTAAAAAGCAGGATGAAGCGGTTATTAATAGTTAGTTTATTTATTTTAAGCGGGCAGGTTTACGCCCAGGACCTGCAGCAAAAAATATCAGCAGCTTTTAGCAGGTTACAGGCCGATAGTCAGTGTACTTATGCATCGCTATCATTAACTGTGCTTGATGCTAAAACCGGCGAGCAGGTGTTTGCCGCTAACCCCAACATGGGTTTGGCTACGGCATCAACCCTTAAAACTATTACCGCCATTACCGCTTTTAATGTTTTGGGCGCCGATTTCAGGTACCAAACGCAGCTGGGTTACAGCGGCGGAATTACTGCCGATGGAACGCTTAACGGCGACATTATCATCAAAGGTGCGGGCGACCCAACCCTGGGCAGCTGGCGATACGAGCAAACCAAAGAGGCTCATGTACTGGCCCTGATGACCGATGCCCTGAAAACCGCTGGCATTAAAAAAATAAACGGGAGAATTATTGGCGATGACAGCATCTTCGGTACACAATCTATTCCCGAAGGCTGGATCTGGCAGGATATAGGCAACTATTACGGCGCCGGAACATCGGGCCTTTGCTGGCGCGAAAACCAGTTTGATATTAAATTGCGCACCGGTGCGGTGGGTAACCCGGTTGGCATCGCGCATACTGTACCCAACATTCCATACCTTACTTTTAAAAGCGAACTGGTAAACGGTTCATCGGGCAGTGGCGATAATGCATACGCCTTTTTACCCGTAGGCGGTAAAGTGATGTACCTGCGTGGCAGCTACGCAATCGACCAGGAGAAAAAAAGCATCTCGGCTGCTTTGCCAGATGGCGCCTATGATGCCGCCCTGCGTTTGGCGGATACACTGAAAAAACTGGGAATCACTGTAAGCAATGATCCCGAATCTGTTACCACACTAACGGCAAAAGGATTACAGGCGCCCCTGATTTCAAAAAACCTTACAACTATTCAGTCGCCGCCCTTGAGCAGGATCATTTACTGGCTCAACCAAAAAAGCGTAAACCTGTATGCTGAGCAACTGCTTAAAACCATAGCCTGGAAACAGGGCAGAAAGCCAACCACATTAAACGGTGTAGATGAGGTCCAAAAATTCTGGAAGGCAAGGGGGATCGACCCGAACACCATCAATACCTACGATGGCAGCGGCCTTTCGCCCGGCGACAGGGTAACTACCGGCACGCTGGCCAAAATCCTGCAATCGGCCAAAAAAGAAAGCTGGTTTGCCGATCTGTATGAGAGCCTGCCCGTTTACAACAACATGAAAATGAAAAGCGGGAGCATCAACAATGTGCTCTGCTACGCCGGTTATCAAACCCATAACGGGAGAGAGCTTTGCTTCTCTATAATGGTGAATAACTTTAGCGGATCGGGCCGGGGAATTAAAGAAAAGATGTTCAGGGTTTTGGATGTGTTGAAGTAGGGGGGCCCTAGCCCCCTGAAAGTGGAACTTTTTGATTAGCATGAATTGATGACATTCGTGTTAAAGTGAAAAAAAATATTTCACCTGACTTATATCGTTTGATTCCCGATTCTGTTCTATCTTTAAATAACCAAATCACAATATTCATTTCATGAAATATCTTTTTACGCTTTTGATGCTATTTGTGTACTTAACTTCTATAGCGCAAACGCAAAACCAGCTTTACGGAAACTGGGTAAAAACAAAAGTAACTTATAAAAGTGGTAGAGAGTTCACTGATGATGATACCAGGAAATACGAGTACCTTAAATTCAGTTTTACGGCACCAGATAAGTTTGCTCTGGCATACAGTTACGATTATAAGGGCGGCAGTCACGATTTTAAAGTAAATAATAACATTTTACAATATGGAGCTAACCATGTACTAATTGAAAAACTGACTACAGATTCGCTAATCTTTATACAGGAATTAAATGGTGGTTTCGACAATCCGGATTGTCTGAGATATTACTTTGCTGCCGAACCGTTTTATCAAAAATCAATTTCTTTAACGGCGAATGACGTGGTTTCGGTAAAGGGAACAGATACACTTTACAGAGCCAGTGAAAAAATTTATGCCAGCTTTATAGAGTATAAAGGGTTTAGGCAATTAGCATCAGATGCAGTTAAGGGATTACAGGGGCAAACTCCTATAAATGACCACTTTTTAGCAACCTTTACAATCAATAAAGCAGGTGAGGCCGAAAACCTGCAAGTTAT
Organism: Mucilaginibacter sp. P4_G9; assembly: GCF_056400985.1. Lineage (NCBI taxonomy): Bacteria > Pseudomonadati > Bacteroidota > Sphingobacteriia > Sphingobacteriales > Sphingobacteriaceae > Mucilaginibacter > Mucilaginibacter sp. P4_G9. The sequence goes on from NZ_JBFUKF010000140.1 coordinate 7,122, forward strand.
AAATGGAATTAATCCCGAGTTTGACAAGCAGTTTACCAAGGTGTTTGGGAGGAATAAAAAAAAATGGATACCGGCAACTCATAATGGTAGGGTGGTTGACGTACAAATGAAAGAAGAAATTTATTTTACAAACTATTCAAAATATCCCGTTTACCAGCGGTATTCGGAATTAGGTACGGATGCTATGTACAAAGGAGATTACATGCTTGCCCTTTTTAATTTTAATAAAGCTTTAAAAAGCTATGCCCAGGGAGACCTTTATTACAAGATGGCTTTATGTGACATTGTGCTTGGAAACATTGATGAGGCTTGCAGCTATATACTAAAGTCTGAAGCATTAGATTATACACCGGCTACCGGTTTAAAGAAGAAATATTGCCATTAATAATTAGGTTTAAGCAGTACGAAACAGTCCCCTGCTATTGTATCTTTAATAATGTGTTTTGTTTAATTAGAAAGTTGCCTTTAAATTTTTACCGACCATGAAAGTTCCTAATATTGCAATTCTGCTTACTGTTCTCGTCCTCTCAGCCTGCAAGCCAAAAACTAACCCTGATGAGGCTGTTAAAAGCATTCAATTTAAATTTACGGAGCTGGGGCGCGAAACACAGTTCAGGATTACCTGCGATAAGTTTGATTTTTATTTCCCGGAAGGGAAAGTTAAAAATTTTACAAAAACACCGGGTATAGATAGCGTAATGCAACTGTTAACTGGTATGAAACTGGCCGGCGAAGGCGCTCAGCCCGATGTGAGGGGTAAAATTTATATCACTCGTGCCAATAATGCCGTTGATACTGTTTGTGTAGGTGTTAAGGCAATGGATTACAAAGGMTCAACTTACGAAACACCGCAGGGGTTATTGGCGTTGATACAAAAATAACAGGCGCTTAAAATAATAATTTGTAATTGCTTCGTGCCTTATAATGATGCATTTGTAAGTTGTTGACTATCAGCGTTATTTTTTAATATAATCTATGTCATTGCGAGGAACGAAGCAATCGCATACTATACAGAGTGAACCTGCACAGTTCGCGATTGCCGCGCTACACTCGCAATGACATGGTTGTTGTTGAGATGAATCGAATCAGATCTTACTTACGCGTAAGTAACATTCAAAGTAAAGGGTACGCTCAGTGCTTTTGAAATGATGCAATTTGCTTTAGCGTCTTCGGCAATGGCTTTAAATTTGGCTTCGTCAACACCATCAATAGCTGATGCTTTCAATTCCAGGTGGATACCGGTGATGCTTAATGCCTGCATATCCAGGTCAAGGATAGCATCGGTGGTCAAATCGCCGGGAGTAAAGCCCGCTTGTGACAGGGCAGCGCCAACAGCCATAGTAAAGCAGCCTGCGTGCGCGGCAGCAATCAGCTCCTCGGGGTTGGTGCCAACGCCATCGGCGAAGCGGGTTTTAAACGAGTATTGTGTTTTGTTAAGCACGGTGCTTTGCGTGGTAATCTCTCCGCTGCCGGCCTGTAAAGTGCCATTCCAATGGGCGTTTGCTGTACGTTTCATAGTTTGTAGTTTTTATTGTTTATGGTTTTTGTTTAGTCTATAGACCATAATCGATGATCCATAGGTTTATTTTTGGTGCTTTAATAATAATTGGATCCCATACTCCATGGACTATCGACCATAGACTATGGACTTCCTCCCCCCTCACGACCATTTCGCCCGTTCATACTGAACAGGCCATTTTACTTCGTGCCCAAGTTCATGTGCTGCACGCAGCGGAAAATGCGGGTCGCGCAGCATTTCGCGGGCTAAAAATATAAGGTCGGCCTCGCCTTCCTGTATAATTTCATCGGCCTGGTGTGCTTTGGTTATTAAACCTACTGCACCGGTAAGTATACCACTTTCTTTTTTAATTTTCTCTGCAAATTCAACCTGGTAACCTGGTTTTAACGCTATTTTAACGCCTGCAATGTTTCCGCCGGTTGAGCAGTCTATCAGGTCAACACCTTTATCCTTTAATATTTTAGCCAGCGCTACCGAGTCGTCTGCCGTCCAGGCACCTTCGATCCATTCTGTTGCCGAAAGGCGTACAAAAAGCGGGTTTTCTTTTGGCCATGCTTCCTGCACACTTTCAATAACTTCCAACAAAAAGCGGATGCGGTTTCGGAACGAACCACCATATTCATCAGTACGCTTATTGCTTGCGGGTGAAAGAAATTCATGCAGCAAATAACCATGTGCGCCATGAAGCTCTATCATATCAAAACCAGCTTGTACGGCCCTTGCCGCGGCTGCCTTAAAATCGGCTTTTATTTTTTCAATCCCTGCTTTATCTAATTCTAACGGAGCTTCTTCACTTTCGATAAAAGCTACTGGGCTTGGCGCGTAAGATTTCCAGCCGTTTGGTTGATCAGAGAGGATTTGTTTTCCTCCCAGCCATGGTTGCTGGTGACTGGCCTTCCTACCCGCATGCGCAAGTTGTATGCCGGCATAAGCGCCATGAGCATGTATAAAATCGGTGATCTGTGTTAGTTTTTCAATGTGTTCATCCTTGTAGATTCCCAGATCGGCAGAAGAAATTCGGCCCTCGGGCGATACCGCAGCGGCTTCAGTAATAATTAAAGCCGCGCCGCCAACAGCACGGCTGCCAAGGTGTACAAAATGCCAGTCGTTAGCAAAGCCGTCTTCGCTGGAGTACTCGCACATAGGCGATACCACGATGCGGTTTTTAAGTTCGATATTTTTTATTTTAAGAGGCGAAAACAGATGAGCCATATTTTTTTGTTTGGTACAAATATGGTAAGTAACATCGGTTGGCACTTCACTGTTTTGTAAATTATTGAAGGAGGTGAAGGACGAAAATTAGCGCCCTAAATACTAAAGCCGCAAATTAAAGGACCTCTTACCGTTAACCTTTTGCCCTTCAACTATCTGTTATTGTTTTTTAACTTTGAACTAAAACTGTCATAAACTATGGATAATGAAAATTATATCGAACTAAATATTGCGGATGGCAGATAGACGGTGCTGCCCCTTGAACATTATTAAAAACAGGCAATGGGTGAAAAATCCGGTTCAGGCGAAATCAATGTCAGCAAGTTCCGGGTTTTATCGCGTTCTTTATCGGCCTACATTTGTTTGTAAATAATAAATAAMATTATGAACACACAAGAAAATATCAATTATGAGCGTATTGCCGGGGCGATAAACTACATAAAGCTCAACTTTAAAACCCAACCCAATTTGGATGAAGTTGCCGAAAAGGTGAACCTGAGCCCCTTCCATTTTCAACGTTTATTTACCGATTGGGTAGGCATCAGCCCCAAGAAGTTTTTGCAATACTTAAGTCTGGAATATGCCAAGGGAATATTGAAAGATAAACAGGCTACTTTATTCGATACCGCTTATGAAACCGGTCTTTCGGGCACAGGTAGGCTGCATGATCTGTTTATCAATATTGAGGGTATGACTCCGGCCGAATACAAGAACGGGGGTAAAGAATTGAGTATCAATTACAGCTTTGCCGAAAGTCCGTTTGGTAATATCATTGTAGCATCAACCGCTAAAGGAATTTGTTATATGGCTTTTGCCAATGACCATGCGGATGCGCTTGAACAGTTGAAACTGCATTTCCCCAATGCCGCTTACACCCAGGTGCTTGATCTGGCCCAACAGGATGCTTTGCATATCTTTAAAAAAGATTGGTCGCAATTACCGGCTATTAAATTACACTTAAAGGGTAGCAGCTTCCAGCTTAAAGTATGGGAAGCGCTACTGAAAATACCGATGGGTGGCCTGTGCAGTTATGGGGATATTTCGCAAAATATACAACTGCCCAATGCCGGCAGGGCGGTGGGCAGTGCAGTTGGTGCCAACCCGGTGGCGTTTTTGATCCCTTGCCACAGGGTTATCCGGTCGACAGGAGAATCGGGGCATTATCATTGGGGATCAACCCGTAAATCGGCCATGATAGGCTGGGAGGCTGCAATGGTTAATAACCCGGTATCAATATAAATGGCTATGGAAATTAAAGGAAGAATTGACTGTTTAAACTGGGCGGATATTAAAGCCGAAATGGATATTAAAGGGTATGCATTAGTTAAAAATGTTTTAACTGTGGATGAATGCAATAACCTGGTAGCCCAATATGCCAATGATAATCTGTATCGCAAAACCGTAGTTATGGAGCGGCACCATTATGGACGGGGAGAGTATAAATATTTTACGTACCCGCTGCCTGCAATCATTCAGCAATTGCGCGAAAGTGTTTATCCTCATTTATCCCCGATAGCCAATAACTGGATGGAGTTATTGAATAAGGAGCTGCGTTTCGCCGATACGTTGGATGAACTATTGCAGCATTGCCATGAGCACCAACAATTACGCCCTACGCCACTGATATTAAAATATGTGAAAGGTGGCTACAACGCCATGCACCAGGATCTTTATGGCGAAGTGTTTTTCCCCATCCAGTCGGTATTTGTTTTAGACGAACCGGGTGTTGATTATGAAGGGGGCGAATTTATTTTGCTGGAGCAAAAGCCCAGGGAGCAATCAAGAGCGATGGTGTTAAAACCGGCCAAAGGCGATATGGTACTGTTTACCACCAGTTACCGGCCTGCAAAGGGGAGTAAAGGGTATCATAGGGTTAATATGAAGCATGGCATCGGTGAAGTAACGGATGGCCAACGGTGCAGCATGGGTATCATTTTTCATGATGCCAAATGATACCGCACCTGGCTTTGGGCGATACCTCTTTTTCGCGTAGCAGAAAGTTAAAACCTATAAAGAATGGGTTAATTTGAGAATTTGAAGGGTTGAAAAATGAATTTATGGCTAATTATTATTTCAATAATCAATATTCAAATTTTTATTAAATTTATCGCAGTTTTAGGATGACCGATAAAATAATTATAAGCGATGTGCAACTGGTTGATCGATTAAAATCGGGCGATGAAAGCGCGTTGACGGCTATCTACAAAAAATACTGGCAGCAACTGTACCTATCAGCTTATAATGTTTTAAAGGATAACCAGGCCTGCGAAGATATTATCCAGGAGCTTTTTATAAAGCTGTGGAATAGCCGGGAAATTATCCGGATAACCGTATCATTAAAGGCGTATCTATACGCTTCTACCAGGTATGAGGTTTACCGGCAGATCCGTTCGGGAGCGGTAACGAGCGATGTTTTTGATATACTTGCCGATAGGTTGCAAACACCTGCCGGGCAGGAGAATATAGAATATAAAGAACTGGTGTTGCAGCTAAACTCGGCAGTAAGCACCTTGCCCGAAAAGTGCCGCGAGGTTTACCGGCTTAGCCGCGAAGAACATTTAAGCCATAAACAAATAGCTTCCCAACTTAATATCTCAACCAAAACTGTGGAGAACCATCTGACTAAAGCCTTAAAGCAATTGCGTACTTCGCTGGGGAGTTTCTTTTTGTTTTAGATGTGTTTATGTTGTTGGAGTGATAGTTATAAATGATTTAGCAATTCGTCAGGAGGAAGCACTGCAATTCCGGCATTTTTAAAGTCCTTTAGATTCCTTGTTACTATAAAATCTATGTTATCAATAGAATTAGCTGCAAATATCTGGATGGCATCTTCAAAATCTTTATGTTTAGATAAAAGGCTTTTTTTGACAATGGATAGATCAATAGGAATGAGGTCTATAAAATCTAATAAGGAAAGTAGAATTTTCCGCAATGCAGTTTCTTCAACGTATTTCTTCAATAAGTAATGCGTAGTTGCAAATGAATGTGATGAAGTATACAGTTTAACTTTATTGCTTTCAGCGAGATCAAATAACTCAATAGCGAATTTACTAAATGGAGGCCTTTCTGCCAGAAGATCTATCAGGATATTTGTGTCTACAAATACGGTCTTCTTAAGTGCTTGTTTTCAAAATAAGCATTTAATGTTGTCTTTTCATCGAAATCCATCGGAAGCTTTACAG
>NZ_JBFUKF010000141.1:0-12877 GCF_056400985.1 Mucilaginibacter sp. P4_G9
CGATACCTGCGGTTGACAGTATAAATTCATAGGTAAAAATAGGGCAATCAAACCGCACGGCTACAGCAATGGCATCTGATGTGCGGGCATCAATCTCAACCGAGCGTTTACCATCGCTGCAAATCAGCTTTGAATAAAAGATCCCATCCACCAGGTTATAAATAATAATTTCCTGAACCTCTATTTGATAGGCCTGCGCAAAGCTCTTAAAAAGATCATGCGTAAGCGGACGGCTCGGGGTCATTTTTTCTATCTCGATAGCGATAGCCTGTGCCTCAAAACTACCAATAATAATAGGTAACCTGCGTCTGCCGCTTACCTCACCCAAAACTAAAGCATAAGCGCCGGATTGCGTTTGGCTATATGATAGACCTACAATATCCAGCTTAATTTTTTTCATGTTGTTACCCATCGCACCTGTTATTTTATGCTGAAGCCTTATACTCTTTAACTGCCGCTATTAATTGGGGCACCAYTTCAAATGCATCACCAACTATGCCATAATCTGCCACTTTAAAAAATGGAGCTTCCGGATCTTTGTTAATAACCACTATAACTTTTGAAGAACTGATGCCTGCCAGGTGCTGAATGGCTCCTGAAATTCCTATCGCAATATACAAATTTGGACTGACAGCTATGCCGGTTTGTCCAACATGTTCGCTATGGGGTCTCCAGCCGGCGTCTGATACCGGTTTTGAGCATGCCGTGGCAGCACCCAATAAGCCGGCAAGCTCTTCAATCATACCCCAGTTTTCGGGCCCTTTAAGCCCCCGGCCTGCCGAAACAACTATCTCGGCATCTGGTAATAAAACTTTATCTGTTGCGCGAACTATTTCTTTGATCATCGCTTTAAAGTCAGATTCTTTTGTTTCAACACTAAAATCCTCCACCTGTGCTGTACCTCCGGTTTCTACAACTTTATAGGAGTTTGGCACCAAAGCAATAACTTTATTAGCTGATGTTAATTCAACCACAGCAAATGCTTTGCCCGAAAATGCGGTTTTCTTTACTGTAAATTTACCACTATTTTGCTCAGGTAACGCAACAACGCCGTCGGCAACTCCGGCTTCCAGCTTTACTCCCAAACGCGGCGCTAAACCACGGCCAGAGAATGTGTTGGATAATACTACAATATCAGCGCTTTGTTTTTTGGCGGCTTCGGCTATAATTGATGCATAGGCCTGGTTTACAAAGTTTTTGAGCTTATTGCTGGTAACATTTAATACTTTTTCGGCACCGTATTTACCTAAAGAAGCCAGTTCGCCAGCCGCTACATCGCCAATTGAAATTGCCACAAGGCTGGTTTTATTCTGATCGGCAATAGCCCGGGCGTAGCTTACCGCTTCAAAAGTTGATTTTTTGAACTTTCCGCCGGCATTTTCCGCATATATTAAAACTGACATATATTATGTGTTTTGTAAAGATCGATTTGAGTTGAATTAAATAACACGTGCTTCGGTATGTAAAAGTTCAACCAGTTTAGCTGTATCACCGGCTGCAACCAGTTTTACCTGCCCACGAGGGGTTGGTGTTTCATAACTGATGATCTCTGAAAATGTTTTTACTTCCACAGGCTCAACAACAGTTAAAGGTTTGGTACGTGCCGACATAATACCCCGCATATTAGGGATCTTAGGTTCTGCCACGCCCTCAGCAGCACCGGCAACAAAAGGGTAAGGGATAGTCAGGATCTCTTTACCGCCTTCAATTTCACGCTCAACCGTAGCGCTGCTTTCATCTGCATCCAGTTTTTTGATGATGGATACCGATGGAAGATCAAGCAACTCGCCCAGCATACCTGCTACCTTTGATCCGTTATAGTCTATAGATTCACGGCCCGTCAGGATCAGGTCGAAAGGGTTAGCTTTTACATATTGCGCTATCTGGTAAGCTACATACCAGGCATCATGAGGCTTGGCATTTACACGTACCGCATCGGTAGCGCCAATAGCCAAAGCCTTACGGATGGTAGCCTCTGTGCTTACCTCGCCAACATTTATAACAGTTACTGTACCTTTACCGCCATCGGTTAGTTCAATAGCTCGTGCAAGTGCTATCTCATCGTAAGGATTTAATATAAATTGAACACCATTTGTATTAAATTGGGTGTTGTTATCAGTAAAAGTTATTTTTGTGGTGGTATCAGGAACATTACTTATACATACCAGGATTTTCATATCAATAGGTTTTGGCAAATTTAAATAAAAAAGATAGAGTTTAAAATGGAGTTGAGCAGATTAGATAAGCTACTTGAATTTATAAAGAATGAACCCAACGACGAGTTTTTAAAATATGCGCTCGCCACAGRATATCTCCGTCTTAATCAGGTAGATAAGGCATTGAGTTACTATGAAGACCTTGTTAACAATCATCCGGATTATGTTGGCACTTATTACCACTTAGGTAAGCTTTACGAGGCGCTCAACCGCAAGGATGATGCCATAGCTACCTACGAAAACGGCATGAAAGTAACAAAAGCCAAACGTGACAACCACGCTTTTTCTGAATTACAGGCTGTTTACAGACAGGCCATTGGGGTTGAAGAGGACGATGATGACTATTGATTTTGTTGATGTTTGATGGTTTACAGTTCATGGTAACTTCATTTGATTTTGAATTTCAATTGTCAAATTAGTAGCGAATATTCTTGCCATGAACCATGTACTATCAGCCATGAACCCCATACCCAACTATGACCTGATTAACCAATGAGTATAACCAAGCGACACCTGCTTTTTCTCAGAGATGTTTTAATATATACCTTCACCGCTTTTGGCGGGCCGCAAGCCCATATTGCGGTATTACTGCGTGAGTTTGTACACAAGCGGCGTTACATTACCGAAGAAGAGTTGATGGAGCTGAACGCCCTGTCGCAGGTATTGCCCGGCCCCTCATCAACACAGACGCTGGTAGGGATAGCCTGGAAAGTAGGAGGGCTGCAGCTGGCCTTAATTACCTTTATGATATGGATACTGCCATCGGCGGCTATCATGGGCATGGCAGCCATCAGTTATAAAATGTTTGCCAACCAGGTTAAGTTTAATCATGTTATAAGTTATGTACAGCCCATGGCTGTGGGTATTGTCGCTTACGCTACTTATAGTTTTGCCCATAAATTTTTAAAAACAAGGGTAAGCACCATGCTGGCCATCGGATCACTCGTCGCAACGCTTATTTTGCAAAACGCCTACGCATTTCCTTTACTCATCTTGCTGGGAGGGATCATATCATCGGCAATGGAAACCCAGCCCCAGGAAAACGAACTGCGGGTAAAGCTATATTCAAATGTAAACCCCAACAAAGTGGCCTACTTTATAGGGATCTTGCTGTTTTTTGCTGCTTTGGGTGCTATAATTAACCAGACATCGCCATTCAGTTTGCCTATTCGTTTGTTTGAGAATTTTTACCGCAATGGTATACTGATATTTGGTGGCGGGCAGGTAATGGTGCCGCTAATGTATACCGAGTTTGTAGAAGTGAAGCATTACTTAAGCAGCTCTGAGTTTCTTTCGGGCTATGCTTTACAGCAGGCTTTACCCGGTCCAACGTTTTCGTTTACTTCCTTTTTGGGAGGGATCACCTTAGGTAACAAAGGCTATGGCATTGGCGGGCAGGTTATAGGCAGTATTGTAGCGGTTATAGGTGTTAATACACCCGGCCTTATCCTTATTTTGTTTATTGTACCATTTTGGGAAGACCTGAAAAAAATAACCCGTATTAAAAACTCTTTAAACGGTATCAACGCCGTAGCGGTAGGTTTTATGGCGACAGCATTAATATTGTTAGTACGCCCATTTGGCGGTAACTGGATAGCATATATACTGATGCTTGTCACATTTTTATTGCTTCATTTCACAAAGATAAAAACGCCGCTGATAATTTTGATCGGGGTAGTTTTAGGGCTGATAGTTTGATTTGGGAATTAAATAAGTTACATACATCTGCTCATATCTAATTTGCACATCAAAAAGCTCCCCCTTCAGGGGGCTGGGGGGCTAAAATGGCGGTTCATCATCAATATCATCCATTCTTGAAGGACGAATAATGAAGTTGCTTTGTTTTTCAAAATCCTGTGATGGTGCAAGGCCGGAGAAAGCACTACCAGAGGCAGGAGGGAAGCCATCCATCCCTTCTTCAAGGTTTGTGAACTTCACATATTTACCAACAAATTTTAGTCTTACCGTGCCGGTTTCACCGTTACGGTGTTTGGCTATAATTACCTCGCCTACACCTTGTGTGGGGTTACCATCTTCGTCTTCAGTTAAGCCATAATATTCCGGACGGTAAAGGAATAACACCATATCCGCATCCTGCTCAATTGAACCCGACTCACGCAAATCTGATAGCATTGGCCTTTTAGAGTTACCCGGCCTGGTTTCAACCGCACGGCTTAACTGCGATAGTGCGATTACCGGTACGTTTAATTCTTTGGCCACCGATTTAAGTGCACGCGATATACTACCAATTTCCTGTTCGCGGTTACCGCCACCTTTGCCCTCGCTTTTACCATGCATTAACTGTAAGTAGTCAATGATGATTAGCTGAATATCGTGCTGAGATTTTAAACGGCGGCATTTAGCCCTGAATTCAAATATATTTAAAGCCGGGGTATCGTCGATAATTAAAGTAGCTTGCTCCAAACGGCCAATTTTGGAGTGGATCTGCTGCCATTCCCATTCCTCTAAAGTTCCTTTACGGATCTTTTCCTGCTCAATTTCGGTTTCGCCGGATATTAAACGGTTAACCAACTGAACTGATGACATTTCGAGCGAGAAAACTACAGTTGGCTTGTCAAAATCGACGGCGGCATTACGGGCGCAACTTAACACAAAAGCCGTTTTACCCATCGCCGGACGTGCAGCGATGATTACCAGGTCGGATTTCTGCCAACCGGAGGTCATGCGGTCAAGATTGGTGAAGCCGGATGCCACACCTGTTAAGCCGTCCTTTTTATCTTTAAGAGCTTCAATGTCTTTTAATGCCTCGTGTACCAGGTCGTCCATTTTACGGGCGTCACGGCGCAGGTTATTCTGGGCTATTTCAAAAAGGTTTTTTTCGGCTTTATCCAACAGGTCCAATACGTCGGATGTATCTTCATAAGCGCTCTGGATCACCTCTGTTGAGATCCGGATCAGTTCGCGCTGGATAAATTTTTGAATGATGATACGGGAGTGAAACTCAATATTGGCTGCGGACGCAACACGGCTGGTGAGTTCGGTGATATAATAAGCCCCGCCTATCATCTCCAGTTCGCCAAGCTTGCGTAGCTCTGCGGTTACAGTGAGTATATCAACCGGCTGCGATTTTTCAAAAAGCAACTTTATGGCCGAGAATATTTTTTGATGATTATCACGGTAAAAAACCTCGGGTTTTAAAACATCGATCACAGATGACAGCGCATCTTTTTCCAGCATCAATGCCCCTAATACCGCCTCCTCAAGATCTGTTGCCTGGGGCGGAAGTTTCCCCAGCCCACTATAAGGAGTTGGGTTAGTTATCCGGCTACGACGTTCGTTGGTGTTGGGCTTGTTATACTGGCTCTCGTTATCAAAACTCATAAGGCAACAAAAATATACAAAAATATTTCAGACCGGAAACTATTCAACTAACATAGTGTATTGAGCTTTTAAACCAATCATTATCAGCTTGATAATTTGAGGTGCGAAATTAACATACTATTGTTAATAAAGTGTTGGTGTACAATAACAACCCTTGGTTATCAATATGTTAACCCAGTGTTGATAACGTTTTGGCATGTTAACTATTAAAATTGAACCATAATGCCAATCGAGTTCAATAACTGCTTAATCAATTAATATAGCTACTTTTGCAAAATAATTCAATAGTAAAAATGACATTTAATTCAAGACCTCAGCGCGAAAGTAATCAAATGGTTTTTGGCATCAGGGCCATTATGGAAGCCATTACTTCGGGTAAAGAAATTGAGGCATTATACATTCAGCGTGGTGCCGGCGGTGGTTTGTCGCATGAGTTGAAAGCTTTGTTAACCGAATATAACATAACCGCCCAGCAGGTACCAGTTGAAAAGCTTAACCGCTTAACGGCAAAAAATCACCAGGGTGCTGTTGCTTTTATTTCACCTATTATTTATCAAAAAATTGAAAATATTATTCCCGAGGTGTTTGAAAAGGGCGAGGTGCCACTTATTCTTGTTTTAGATTCGATAACCGATGTACGTAACATGGGGGCCATTGCCCGTACAGCAGAGTGTGCCGGTGTGCATGCTATTGTGATACCGGCTAAAGGATCGGCACAAATAAATCCYGACGCTATTAAAACATCAGCAGGGGCATTGTATAAGATCCCGGTTTGCCGCCACGATAATTTTATGCAAACTGTAAGGTTTTTACAGGAATCAGGCCTGCAGCTGGTTTGTTGTACCGAAAAAACCAAAGATGATATTTATGTGCCGGATTATACCGCGCCAACCGCCATTATCATGGGATCAGAAGAGGACGGAATCCGAAACGAGATCATCCGGATCTCAGATCATCTTGCCAAGATCCCCATGTTTGGAGAGATCGAATCGCTTAATGTATCCGTATCTACCGGGGTAATTTTGTATGAGGCGATAAGGCAACGGACGGTAGCTCCCTTAAGGTAGTGCATTTGATGTGCAGATTTCAGATGTGCAGATTTTAAATGAATATATGGATGATTGTAAGTTATTAAATTAAAAAGGCCCGGTTTTATTGAAACCGGGCCTTTTTTTCATCTGCACATTTGAAATCTGTAATCTGCACATCTAAATATACTTTGCCCCAAATTTACTTTTCACATCAGCCACAACCTGTTTTACATTCTGTTCCTGGTCGCGGGGGCAAATGAGCAGGGTRTTGTTGGATTCTACTACGATRAAGTCATGCARWCCCTTCAGTATAACCAGCTTTTCGCCCGGTACGTTTACCATACAGTTGGATGAGTCGTACATGATCACCTTCTCCGACGGGATAACGGCGTTGCCTACATAATCCTTTTCGGCAAGGTCATAAATGGAAGCCCAGGTACCCAGGTCGCTCCAGCCAAACTCCGATGGCAGCACATAAACATTATTGGCTTTCTCCATCACCCCATAATCTATYGAGATATTAAYGCAATGCTGGTAAGCTTTATGAAYGTAMGATTTTTCTTTATCYGTATTRTAGTACGGTTTGGCATCYGTAAATATCTCGTGCATCTCGGGCAAATAGGTATCAAAYGCTTTTACTATCGCTTTTGCCGACCATACAAAGATGCCCGCRTTCCATAAAAAGTCGCCGCTCTGGATGAAGGTYTTGGCTATCTCCAGCGTGGGCTTTTCGGTAAARGTTTTTACTTTATGAAAATCTTCATTAATSGTATTTCCGCTGTATTGAATATAACCATAACCGGTATCCGGTCTTGATGGCTTGATACCCAACGTTACCAGGCAATCATGTGCTGTGGCAGTTTGCAGCGATTTTTCAATGGCGCTTATAAAGGCATCCTCATCCAGTATCTGCTGATCCGATGGGGCTACTACAATAGCTGCATCGGGATTCATACTTTCTATCTTGAAACAGCCATAAGCAACACAGGGAGCAGTATTACGCATTACCGGCTCGGTTAGTATCTGTTGGTCTTCCAGATCCGGAAGCTGGACTTTTACCAGCTTGGCATAATTTTCATTGGTTACTATATAAATATTTTCTTTGGGGCACACTTTCAGGAAGCGTTCGTAGGTGTTTTGTATTAATGTTTTGCCGGTTCCTAATATATCGATAAATTGTTTGGGATGAGAAGCACGGCTTATCGGCCAAAAACGGCTGCCTATTCCGCCTGCCATAATAATGGCATAGTAATTTTTGTTYATGTGTAATTTTAAGAATTAAGCTGAATATAAAAAAATCAAAATACAGTAATGATACGTTCCGGACTAAAATACAATAACAATATTAATTAAGATGTGTTTTTATTACAGATTTATTAACAATTTACTTAGTTAGCTCAAAACACGAAAAATTTATCGTTAAATCTTTAATACGCCTATTTGCCTGGCAGCAAAATCCGGGAACAGTACCTTGTCATTATTTACCTTTAAATGCTTGTCGGCTACCTCACTGAATACATTTCTAAAATCGGTTGTAACGGCCAAGTCACGGCCATCTTCCAGGTTTTCAACGGCTAATGGCTGCATGATGCCATGCACCTTGCCACCATTAACATTATTGCCTAAAATAAAATTACATGAAGCGCGACCATGATCTGTACCACCGGTACCGTTTTGATGAACGGTACGCCCGAACTCAGTCATAGTCATTAGGGTAACTTCATCCTGATAGTTGCTGCCAATATCTGTCCAGAAAGCCATCATACTATTGCTAAGGTCGGTCACGTTACGGGCAAATATACCATTAGCTGTACCCTGGTTAAAGTGTGTATCCCAACCATTCGATTCCGTAAAGGCAATCTCCAAACCTACATTCATCTTTATAAGCTGGGCAATTTGTTTTAATGAACTACCTAATACCGAGTTTGGATAAACAGCACCATTAGCAGGTGTATAATTTTTAACGCCGGCCCTTTGCAGTATTTTTAACGCATCGAAACTTTCTTTGCCCGTATCTTTCAATAAACCTGGTGCAGCTTGATCATATAGCTCCTCGAAGCTTTTTGCGGCAATGTTGGCCCCCATAGGGTTGCCGCGCATTTGCAGGGCAAAATCCTGCAGGTTGCTGATAGCCACGGCCGGGTTATCGCCATAAAAGGATCGTGGTATTGCTGATGTTAAGCTTACCGCTGTAAATGGCGTTAAAGCATCGTGTCCTAATAAACCAACCGCCCTGTTAAGCCAGCCGCTTGCTGTACCTTTATTAAAAGGGGTTCCGCTTTCCATGTAATCCTGGGCATCAAAATGTGATCTGGTGTTATTTGGCGAACCGATGCCATGCACGATACCCAACCTTTTTTCGCGGAACATTGGTTCAAAAGCTTTCATGGATGGATGCAGGCCAAATCTACCATCCAGATCAATCAGCGGATTATCATTGCCATTTTTAACCGCATCCATAAATAAATTAGGGCGGCCTTCTTTCAGATATTGATCCGTAAACGGGGTAACGGCCATCAGGCCATCCATCGCTCCGCGCTGAAATATACATACCAGCGTTTTTCCTTTTTTGTATGGCGCTATTATTTTATCCTGCGCAGCAGCTTCGGCAATAAACGCCGGGATGCCACCCATCAAACCAACACCAAATAACGTTAGCCCACCAGCTTTTAAAAATCCTCTTCGTGATAACATGATCTTTATTTTTATCAGATTAACGCCTTTGATACTCCGGCGAACCTATTATTATCCCTACTACCTGCGCCAACATTGATTTGGGTTCACCTCCCTTTGGCATTACCCGCATCTTTGCCCCGGTATCAGAACCAGCTGAATCATCAGGCATCAAAAGCCCGTCATTTACCCGAGTTGAAGCATTATTGCTTGCTATATTTACCTTTATCATTAACTGTGGATCATTCAGCATGGGGGCAAGCTGTTTTATTGCTTTATCCAGGGGCCTTTCTGGCATAATGATCTTACTGTAGGTAATCAGTGCAGCCTGCGCGCTTTCGGGCTCGTGGTTATTGTTCAGTTTTAGCAGGTCGAACTTTACACCGGGTATCCGCCCGGAAGCAAAAGCCAGCCCAAAATTCATCCGGTTCAATAAAGCTCCGGTGTTTATCCAATATTGTCCCTTATCGGGGAAGCCCGTTGGGGCCTGGTAATAATATATTTTTTCGCCCATCCTGGTTATCCAGTTATATAACTGGTAAGGCTGGGTTACCCGGGCATTCAAGCTCCGAACGGTATTGATAGCCAGCTCAAACGGCGATTTTGTTTTTTCCCGCAAAGCCGACGCTGCCCAAAACTCAGGGGCCGCAACCATAGTTATAAGCACCTGTTTAATATCACCATTGGTACTTAAAAAAGTTTTGGCCATCTTATTTACCAGGGCTTGCGGGGGCGCATCACTCACAAATCTAACTGCCAGTTTACGTGAAATAAACTTTGCGGTTGATTCCTGATGCGCCAGCATACTCAACAATTGTACGCCTTCATCATATCCTCCGTTGGGGCCAAAATGTTTACCCAGTACTACTTTCTCACTGTTATCGTGTCGATTAAGGCTAAATAAAAAGTCGCCATCATGCACAAATCCGCCGATAGCGGTTTTCTTCTCTATAGCTTTTAACGAGATGTCATTCCCTTTATCATAATTTTCCATCGGATAAACCGACCAGCCTGTAAGTATCTTTGCCGCCTGCGTTACATCCTGTTGTGTGTATCCACCGTCAACACCAAGGGTATGCAATTCCATTACCTCGCGTGCATAGTTTTCATTAAGGCCACGTTGCTGCCTTACTTTTTTTAGTTTATTCATCAGCATACCTTGTTTACTGCTATCCGGCAGCGCATCGGGCATCATTTGTTGCTTAGGTACAATTGCAGACGAACTGCTAAAATTATCAAGGTAGTACAACATTGCAGGAGATTTTGCAGTAGCCAGCAGGATATCATTGAATTTGCCCAAAGCATTAGGCCGTATTACATCGCGCTCGTAATCCGGAATAAATCCGGCACATTGGTTTTTGGTGATGGATACATTAAAATGATTAAACCAAAAGCTGGTCATCACCTCCAGAAGCTGATTATTACTATATGCTGCTCTTAATATTTWTTGATTGATAAACTGACGAAAGAGTTCTTGCTGAGGCTTCATACCATTTTGCTCCATATAATCCTGTAGCATTTTTTTGTATTCCGCTTTATCGCTTTGTATCGAATCTTTATTGATGATTCCGCTTTTTATGGCCCTTTGAGCTACCTGTCCAGGGCGCGGATATATATTAGCTATTTCGGTATTGCTTAGCTTAAGTGCATCAAAATGGTCTAACTGCCGGTTAAGTGAATCGTCGGGCAATTTGCCGTTAAGTTGCKCACCGAACCATTTTTCGAGGCCCTCTTTTGCAACTGCGTCAACTTCACCAGGTGTAGCTCCATAGGTAAAACGGCTTAATAAGTGGGCAGCAGCTTGCCTTTTTGTAAGACCAGCTTGTTTATAAGGAAATTTGGGGGTATCATTAGCATTATACCTGCTATAGAATGAAGAAAAAATAAGGAAAGCACCAACCAAAACAAATACCGATAGAAAAGTGCTTTTTACTGATTTCATACTAAGCTATTAGCGATTGACAATTATATGACCTAAAGACCTACCAAAGGTTTAATCTTATTCATTTTAATTTATAAATGCGAAGTGTTAAGAAAACAATAGACCTGCAAAACAGTTTTACAGGTCTTTTATTAAGTATTTTTTAATATTAATTAAATGCAAATCGTTCTGCGGCCATATCAGCAATGGCGTTGCCTATGGCCAACGATGCCGTTGCTGCCGGCGATGGTGCATTTAAAACATGAAGCATATTATCCTTTGCTTCAATTTTAAAGTCATCGAGCGTTTCGCCATCGGCAGATATGGCCATTGCCCTTACACCTGCCCGGCCAGGTTGCAAATCGTCCATTGTAAGACTTGGGATGAGTTGTTGTAAACCAGTTAAAAAACGTTTTTTTGAAAATGCACGTCTGTATTCATCCAAACCAAAACGCCAGTGTTTTACAAAAAGATTCCATGTTCCTTTAAATTTTAAAGCCTCAATAGTGTCACCTAATGAAAAATCAGTTTTTTCATATCCTTCCCGTTTAAATACAAAAACCGCATTCGGGCCGCATTCTACTGTACCATCAATCATACGGGTAAAGTGTACGCCCAGGAAAGGAAACTCCGGGTTAGGCACCGGGTAAATAAGATTTTTCACCTTATTTTTTCCTTGTATTGTCAAATCATAATAATCGCCCCTAAAACCAACAATATGAGCTTCACTTGGTGCACCGGCGCTTGATGCAAGCCTATCGGCCTGCAGGCCGCCTGCAGTAATTAAATACTTTGTATTAAAGTTACCCTTATTGGTAATTACAGTTGTGTAATTTGTATGGTGTTCAAATGCTTTTGCTGCACAATTAGTCACCACTTTGCTTTCGGGAAACTTAGCTTCAAACAGTTCACGGTATTTACGGGTAACTGCAGCAAAGCTGATGATGCCTGTACATGGTACCCAAATGCCTTCAATTCCTTCGCAATAGGGTTCTATTTCCTTTATTTTTTTGCTGTCAATCTTTTCGATACCCTCTACCCCATTAGCAAGGCCATTATTAAATACCTTATTCATGTGAGCCAGCTCGGATTGCTTGGTGGCTACAATGATTTTTCCACAGATATCATGAGGTATCTTATTTTCCTGAGCAAAGGCAACCAGTTCGCGTCGGCCGTCAACACAAAGTTTGGCTTTATAGGAATTTGGTTTGTAATAAATACCCGAGTGAATGACGCCTGAGTTGTGCCCTGTTTGATGCGCTGCTACTTCACTTTCTTTTTCAAGAACAAGGATTTTTTTATCGGGATTGCGTGTATTGATCTTATAGGCAGTAGCCATACCTACAATACCTCCGCCTACAATAATGAGGTCATATCCGTTTTCCATTCTTTTAAATAAGTAGCCCAAAGCTAAATAAAGGAGAAATATTATAAGGCAAAAATCTATAAAAGCCAAAAAGCTCAATTTTATCCTGAAGACAAAATTGAGCTTTTTATTTTTAACCGTGGTTGCTATTTGTTATAGTATGTAAAATCCTTGTGGTTTATCTCCGTTTCGGGTAACGATTTAAAGTAATCAAGGGTGATCTTTAAGCCCTCGCTCCGCGAAACTTTGGGCTCCCAGCCTAATATTGCCTTGGCCTTGGTAATATCCGGGCGCCGCTGTTTGGGATCATCGGTTGGTAATGGCAGGC
>NZ_JBFUKF010000142.1:0-12788 GCF_056400985.1 Mucilaginibacter sp. P4_G9
TTTTTGATCGGGCTGGTCATAGCCACGGTTTTGTTCATCACTATTGCTTGCCAGGTAGTTTGCTTTATAGCCCTGGGCAAAGCTGATACTGGCTGTTTTACCGAACCTTGATTTTATACCTGCCAACGCGGTAACCTCATATTTAGCTTTTACACCGGCACCATAACCGCCTAAAGCAAATGTGCGGGTGGCATTATCGCCGATGACGGCGATGCTTTTAATGTTAGCTGCTTTTAAAGGCAGCAAATGGTTGTCGTTTTTTAGCAAAACGATAGATTCTGAGGCAATATCATAGGCGGCTTTGGTATGCGCCGGTGTAGCGATAGATCCTGCAGGATGATTAGTACTCATAGAGGTATGGTACATCACCCACAAAATCCTGCGCACTTTATCGTCAATTGTTTTTACCGGAACCTGGCCTGATTTTATAGCCGCAAGCAATGGTTGGGCAAAATACCATTGATCATACGGTCCGCTTGAGCCCATTTCAATGTCCAGCCCGTTGTTGGCTGCTGCAACGGTATGGTGCGTCCCGGACCAATCTGACATGACCACTCCTTTAAAGCCCCATTCTTTTTTTAGTACTTTATTTAATAAAAAGTCATTCTCGGAACACCAATAGCCATTCAGCTTATTGTAAGCCGACATAATGGTGTAGGCATTCCCTTGCTGTACGGCTGCTTTAAATGCCGGGAAATAAATTTCGCGCAATGCCCTTTCATCAACAATGGTGTTTACGCTATCACGGTTAAGCTCCTGGTTATTGGCGGCAAAATGTTTTATACAGGCTGCTACATGCCGGCTTTGAATTCCTTTTACAGCCCCGACAGCCAGCAGGCTGTTTAAATAAGGGTCTTCCGAATAATATTCGTAGGTACGGCCGCAAAGGGGCATCCGGCAGATATTGAATGCCGGTGCAAGCATTATATGCTTTTTACGGGCATTGGCCTCTTCGCCTATAACTACTCCGTATTTATTTGCCATTACGGGGTTCCAGGTAGCCGCTATGGCCGAACCATTTGGTAAAAACGTGGCGGAATCGGTTGTCCAGTTAGCCGATGCCCAATCAAAGCGTTTTATTTCTTCGCGTACACCCAAGGGGCCATCATCGCAGGTTAGCTCCGGGATACCTAAACGGCTTACACCTGCTGAAGAAAATAAGGCGTTGCCATGAAGCATGTCTATTTTTTCTTCCAGCGTCATTTTGCTGACGATGCTGTTGATCTTTGCTTTAAGCGCAACCTCGCTTTTGTTTTGTGCTGAAACGCCGCCGACCACGAAAAATGCCATAAAACAGGCAAGGGTATATTTCATAAATTTTCTTTTCTTTTTGTAGATGCTATTTATCTGCGGCTGTAAGTTTCAACAGCAGATGGTTTAAGGCCAACTCAGGATTCCACATAACCTGTCGTTGAAACCTTATTTTGGAAGGTAACGCATCCCATAATGTTCTAAACATTTTTGAGTGAACTTCTTAATAAGTACCAAACCCTCGTCACACATTTTTTTCGACTCCGGCGTTAAGATGGGGTTACTGACGATGGTAACGTGCTCCTTAAGCAACATACCAATCGTATCAAAATTCTCTATCAAAGCTTTAACTTCACTTTCATCTAATTCCGGTGCTTTTGAAACAATTTGATTTTTCATGTTCTCTTTTTTTTACCTGGTATCATTTGTCGCGGATATCAAATTTGGGGGAGCATCCCATAATATTTTAAATCCCATAATGTTCTAAACATTTCTGAGTGAACTTTTTAATAAGAACCAATCCCTCGTTACACATTTTTTTCGATTTAGGCGTTAAGATAGGGTTGCTGAAAATAGTAAGGTGCTCCTTAAGCAATATCCCAATCATATCAAAATCCTCTATCAAAGCTTTAATTTCACTTTCATCTAATTCCGGTGCTTTTGAAATCATTTGATTTTCCATACTCTCTTTTTTTAACCAGGTATCATTTGCCGCGGCAATCGTCATGCGTTCAAATAGATTGCTGTTGATTTCCATCATGTTGAAAACAGAATCGTCAGAGTTAAAAAAATGCCGGGACCTCTCGGCAAAGGCCCCAGGCATCTACTTATATTCAACTAAAACTCTCTCTTATTTAATTTTCAACCTTCTGATCGGACTTAATAAAATTTCCATTCATCAAACAAAAAGCCCTCTCCTTTAAATACAAAATAGATATTCCCCACTCCTTTAGGTATGTTCAGTCCTATTTGTTTTGAGAGCGTAGTCCAGTCCTTCGCATCACATGTAAGGGAAACAAGAGCCGGGCCTTTAAGATTATTTACATAAACATCAATTCTACCTGTTCCTTTCACGCGGGCTTCGAATTTGGCAGGAACCTGTTTGCTAAAATCGGCTCCCCGCACCATGAGACATTGTTTATCTATCGTTCCTCTGGCAACCATATTACCCTCACTACCACCATCTTCAAACTGGATTTTCCCCGAAGTGCCCGCAGTGGTTTCTGCTTGCTGAAGAACGAACGGATTTAACAGGCTAATTTGTGACGGGCCTTTAAAAGTTGCGTTGACCATGGGGAAAGTCACATCATTCCCTTCATCCACCTGTATTGGTTCGATACCCACATTACGAAAACCACCCTGAGTGTCAAAATAATCCTGTAAATACATGGCATGGTAAGCAAGATAATATTTCGCCTTAAACTTGAACACGTGACTGTGATTGTTTGACAAAGGACCCACGTTATCACCCACGTTGTCGCCAGTATTTCTAAAGTAATTATCGCGATACTTCCAGCTATCCTTATCTAAGGGTGTTTTACTCGTCATGTAAGATATGTTGCATGCGGTTGGTTTAGCAATAGTGCTATAAGGCCATTCGGCGCGTGCATCCCAATTTGTACAATAGCTATAAACCCAGGTCCCATTGATAAAGTTAAGGTCGCTGGCCTCATTAAAATA
The DNA here is from genome assembly GCF_056400985.1 of Mucilaginibacter sp. P4_G9. NCBI lineage: Bacteria > Pseudomonadati > Bacteroidota > Sphingobacteriia > Sphingobacteriales > Sphingobacteriaceae > Mucilaginibacter > Mucilaginibacter sp. P4_G9. The sequence goes on from NZ_JBFUKF010000142.1 coordinate 2,932, forward strand.
AGGAGCGGGTATCTTAGAAATATTGCCTGCCAAACTGATCATATCTGCTCCTAATTTGACGATTCGGGCATTATCCGGCATATAAGGTGTTTTAGGCTTTCCGGCTCCAAAAACCAGCCAGCCTGTACCCTGGCCGTCAATCACAACTCCGGGATCGAATGGAACATCGACATCCACACCGGGAACAGAGTGGTCGACTATGCTCTTTCCTAATGGGTCTTTCCAGGGGCCAACGGGAGAGGTGGAAGTAAGCACGGCTGAGCCAAAAGCGTTATTGGAATAATACAAATAGAAATGCGTTTTACCATCTGCTTCCAGCCTGGATTCAATGGAAGGCGCCCAGGACGAAGCAGTCCATGGCGCCAGCTTTGCTGTATTTATAAGGCCATGATAAGTCCAGTTGACCATATCATCGGAAGACATCATGACCAGTGAACGGATATACTGGGCACTATTTTGCCCAGCCTTTCCTACCTTCTCAAACTGTTGATGATCATTCGTGGCATACACATAGACTCTTCCATTGTATTCTATAGCTGTTGGGTCGGCGGTAAACATAAAATCTAATAAAGGGTTCCCATTGTTGGTGAGAAGTTTCGGCGAAACTCTTGCCCATTTTGCTTCCAGGTCTTCATTAACCTCTATTTCTGGCTGTGTAACCTGAATTTGCTTGTCAGCACTATTCGGAGCTTTGATAGTCACTATCGCCCCGCGGGTAGCCCCTGAGTTGTTAGCGTTCGCGGTTAATTTAAGCGTAACATTTCCCGAGCCTCCCGATGACCGGCTTATCGTTAACCATGGAGCTGAGGTGTTGGCTGTCGCTGTCCAATTAACATTGCCGGTGATAGAAACATCGGCACTACTTCCTTCCGGCTCAAAAGCAACCTGCAGGGAAGAAACAGTGAGTTGAGGTTGAGATTGAGGCACAACCTGTTTCTTCTTACAGGAAAAAGCAAGCAATGTGAAAAAGAATTGTAAGGCTAAAAATATACCAAGACCCTTTTTCAAATTTATTATATTGTTCATTTTTGTTAGTTTAATTTATATTTTCATAATCAATACCAATCATATACGTCAAGCAAAAAATGGTACTGTCCAATCTGTTTACAGTACCGTTATTCCGGCAAACGCTTTAATTCAACATTAATTTTTACTTATATCCTTCCTTAAGGGCATCATACAGGGCTTGGTCCTTTACCACATTTTTAGCTCTGTCAAACATATTACCTACCTCCCACCAGAATGGCAGAAGACCATTCACTTTAGCCTGTTTGGTTACATAAGTTGCCCAGTAATCCACAGACTTGTTGTGCATAGCCATATCCTTAGGAACATTCTTGCCGGCAGTCCGCCTCATGGATGCATATTCACCCAGTATCACAGGGATACCTTTATCAACAAACTTCTCTTTCATCTTTTTGAATTCAGCGTTAATCGCATCCTCTTCTCCAGAGGTGGCGTTGCGCTCGGGCTCAATAGTAGAATGATTCCCGGCTCCCCAATAGTAAACCATTTTGCCCCAGCTTACATCTTCACCTAATATCGTGAATGTAGCAGGCGTGTAGTCATGCACCTCTACCATCATCTTGTTAGGAATTTCGTCTGTTGGAAGCGTATTCATTAAATCATTAGTTTTGCTGGGATCAGTGTGGGGCCCCTGCACAACCAGCACCCGGTAACTGTTCCTGCCTCCGGTAGAGCGAACTGCATTGATAAATGTCTGGTGGTAACCATTGAGTATGGTCATCTGCTCGGCATTATCAGCCTTAGGTTCATTCGCGCTGGCAAACAAAAGATGTTCATCAAAATCGCGCAAGGTTGTAGCAATCTGCTCCCAAAGCGCTTTTTGCTTCGCATTAACAGAATCTTTCTTTACCGCATTTAAATTATCTTCCAGCCAGCCCCAATCCCCGTGAATATTCAGCATCACGTACATATCATTAGCCACACACCATCCAACTACTTCTTTCACCCGGGCAAGCCACGCCGGGTCAATTTTCGCTTTTGCCTTATCGCTTGAATGATACGTAAGCCAGCCACAAGGAATCCGTATAGAATTGAAACCTAAACTTTTTACATATTTCACATACGCTTCGGTAAGCTTACTATTCTGCCAGTCGCCTTCGCCTGGGGATTCCATGGTATTGCCAAAATTTATTCCCATTCCCGTACGCATTTTTGCAGCCAGCTGCACGGCAGTACTGGTCATTCCAGTCATGTCTGGCGCTTTGGGCGATGTATTATAACCCGGGTATATGGTGGGGGCCTGGGTAACCGTCACTCTTCTTGCCTGGCCGTTGGATGAACTTATGTTTAAAATTGCAGACTGGCTTGCCCCGGTGCCATTTGGCGATGTCACTGTTACATGAATAACCGTACTGCCGCTTTTACCGGATGTAGCACTTAGTTGCAGCCATGAAAAAGCAGGGTTGCTTATGCTCCAGTCGGCATTGCCGGTAATGGTAATGTCCTGACTTCCACCATCAGGCGCAAACATCATGGTCGACATGCTAACTGTGAGTTCTGGTGCCGGACTTTTCGCATTTTTGCATGCTAAAAGGGCGATAATCGCAATTAGAAATACTACTGATTTTAAAAAATACATTTTTTTCATTTTTGTCTTAATTTTTATTGAAAAAGAGCCCTCTCAACAATACTGTTCAGAGGATTTTTTCTTCAGCCACAATAGGCGTATTAACGGAACGGTTTATACTAACTAAATCTGCCTATCTAAAGCCCTGCACCTTTTTTCAGCGAATCAAATATTTGCTTACTTCCTACAGTATAAGTTGCCCGGTCAAATACGCTGCTGGCCATAAAAACGGCAGCACATTATTTGCTTTGCCTTTTGTTAAATAATTTAAAAACGCCTCTAAGAATTTACCGGTAATAAAACGGATCGGCCGGATATCCTTTTAATTTAACAGATTGATGGTCAGTACTCTACTTTTCTTCCAGGTATATCAAAAATGGAAACACAAAATGGTTGATCAGAATTTACAGCTTCACCTTTAAATTCGTTAACAAATAGAATTTGGATAAACCTTAATTGAATTGTCAGGTGATTGGTTCGATTCAGTAGCCAGGCTTACTTCGTTCCAGTAATTACAAAATTGTCAAACATTACAGCATTAGCACTCACAGTATTAGGATTCATTCTGAGGCTTATTGTTTTATAATTTCCTGAAGGCAAAGCAACCGATTTTGGTTCTCTATTCCACCCTGCACCACTGGCAACTGTAGGTAGAGTTACCCAAGAAGCACCGCCATCAATACTTGCTTCAATTTTTGGTACTACAGCATCTGCCCCATCTTCAACAACAAATTCATAAGACAGGTTTAAATTTGTAAAACCAGCCACATTGATATTAGGTATGGTAACAGCAGCACCTTTGGATTCTATTTTCAATAGAAATCCGTTACCCCAACCTTGACGCAAATTTATATTGGCATTGCCAGCGGTTTTTAAATCTACTCCACCATTCCATGTTCCTGCCTTTGTAGGTGGTGCAAATGAATACATATAGGCATCACTAACGTAGGCTACATTTGATTCAAAATTTTCGGCATACACAGTTTGCTGTGCTTTGGCTAACATCCCTGTTGTAAGAGCCCAAAATAATAGTGCGATTTTTTTCATTTTACTTAGTTTTAAATATTAATTTATAGTTTAAAAATTGTTCATTATTTGTTTGAAAAAACCTGAAAAACTCATACTGCATAGCATTAAGGCTTCTGCCAGATCTTTGTGCTTTTAAGGCTAGGCTTACCTTACAGTAAGCTTGTTATTACCTGTCTATTCATGTTCCTTTTAGTGCTTATTGATGCATTATTTTCATACTTCTCCTTTCGGTTCACAGTACCGTTATCCCGGGAAAGCCTTAGTTCAATATTATTTTTACTTATATCCTGCAATAATGGCATTTACCATCCGCTGGTCACTAGCCACATTATTTTTTCTGTCAAAACCATTACCTACCTCCCACCAGAATGGTAAAAGACCATTCGCTCTCATAGTTTTGGTCGAAAAAGTTAGCCAGTAATCCACAGACCTGTTGTGCATCAGCGTATCCTTAGGAATACCATTGCCGGATGTGGGAGTCCGTCTAAAGGTTCCATATTCACCTACTATCACAGGGATACCTTGATCAACAAACTTTTTCATCTTTCCGAGTTCCTCAATGACCGCATCCTCTTCTCCAAAGGTGGCGTTGCGCTCCGGCTCGATAGTAGAATGATTCCCAGCCCCCCAGTAGTAAGCCGCTTTAACCCCGGCTAAATCTCCATCGTGTCCTAAATTAAATGTATAAGGCGAGTAGAAATGCACCTCAAGCATCATACGATTAGGTACCGGATCGTGAGGCATAGTAGTCATCAGCTTAGCAGTGTATTCACTGCTGGTACTTGGCCCTTGCACAACCAGTACCCGGTTACTGTTTCTGCCCCCCGTAGAGCGARCTGCCTTGATGAATGTTTCGTGATAACCATTAAGTATGGCCATAATCTTGGCATCCCAACACCAAGGTTCATTCGCGCTGGCAAATAGAACGTGCTCATCAAAATCACGCAGGTTTGTAGCTATCTGTTCCCAAAGTGCTTTTTGTTTAGCATTAACAGAATCTTTCTTAACTTCGGTAATATTATTTTCCAGCCAGCCATTGTCCCAGTGAATATTCACCATCACATACATATCATTAGCGACACACCATCCAACTACTTCTTTCACCCGGGCAAGCCATGCCGGGTCAATTTTCGCTTTTCCCCGATCGCTTAAATGACCCCAGTTCCAGGCACAAGGAAGTCGTATCGCTTTGAAACCTTTTGCTTTCAAAAATTTTATATACGATTCGGTAATTTTACTATTCACCCACTCAGCTTCGGTTGGGGGTTCCATGGTATTGCCAATATTTATTCCCATTCCCGTTTGCATTTTTGCCGCCAGTTGCACGGCATTACTGCTCATTCCGGTGATGTCGGGCGCTATGGGCGATGTATTATAACTGGGGTATATAGTGGCGGCCTGGATAACTGTCACCCTTCTTGCCTGGCCGTTGGAAGAGCTTATGTATAAAATGGCAGATCGGGTTGTCCCTGTAGTATTTTGAGATAATGTTGTTAAATGAATAACAGTGCTGCCGCTGCCACCTGATGTTGTGCTTAATTGCAACCACGCATAAGCAGGATTGCTGACACTCCAATCGGCATTACCTGAAACGGTTATGTCCTGGGCACCACCGTTCTCATCAGTCGTAAAAGTTATTGAGGATGCACTAACTGTTAGTTGCGGGTCCTGATTCTTCGATTTTTTACAGGAGAATAAAGATATAACTGTAATAAGAGATATCAATATTGCAAATGAGTACTTAATTTTCATTTTGTCTTTAATCTTAGTTAATTAAAAAGCCCCACGGCGATATACTGCCGTGGGGCTGTAGGCTATTTGATTTTCACACACCTAATATTGTCTATAGCGACATAAAAACCAGTTGCAATTGACGAATTACTGAAATTTTGAAGGTACATATCATAAGGACCCGCACCAGTAGGCCCTAATAGATCGCTTATTTGAGTAATTGATACACCATCCCCTAATTGGTCAACTTTTGATTTGAAGTTAGTTAAAGGAATAATTACGGTTTGCCAACCTTTCGTTTTAAAAGCAGCGGTCTTATTTGAACCAGGAATTTTCCATGGCTCATAACGCGCAACATAAGTGTCACCTGCAAATCGAGTTTTAATAAGAAGAGTACCTCCATTCCATGGTTTAGCCACACTTATGTCAAATTGAAAAGCCCAGCTTGAAGGAGGATCTGTAAGATTTGCCACAGGTACCCAGTGATTACCCGTATTAGAATTACCCAATGGGATATCCTGCTTAGCACCGGCAGCTAAAACAGGATTATCTTTGGGACAATCAATAACCATCATCTGACTATGATCTTTTCCCATCGGACCATTAAATTGGGGATATTCCCACTCCCCGGTTAAACGTTCAAATTGGGCCCAGCCAAAACCAAAATTATCACCCCACTCCATATCTCCTAACAGACCTACTTTATCGTTATTTTGAGTATTTACTTTATTAACAGTAGAAGCCGTTCCATAACTGGTAACAATGGTCACTGGTCCACTTGAGTAGCTGTTCTCATTTGGAGCTGAAAACTTAACATAAGCACCACGTGGACCTTCTGTGAAATTTGTAATAGTAGCACCGCCAAAAGAAATTGACTGGACAGTCTTAAGGTAAGCACCATAAACATAAACCGAATCACCAAGTTTGGGATTAACGTAGGAAATGCCGTAAATGATCGGCTTCGCATTTATGGTATCCACGGCAATACCAGATTTAGTAGTTACTGTTATTAGCTTGTTGGATGTTGTTGCTGGCATCAAAAAGCCAAGGGAGTCCCCATGAAGGCTCGAGGTAAATTTGGGGATATCGGTGCCCCCATATACCAGGTGTTGAACCAATACTAAATTTGCACCAAAAAGATAAACCGAATCGCCCGGGTTGGCAAATACATCTGAAATGGCCCAAATTTTAGGCGCAGGCGGGCCTAATTTAAAAGAAAATGTTGTAGTACCTGCTGCTGTGGTATACTGTATAGTATAAAGTTTAGCTGTATCAACTTTTGAAAACTGAATATTAGGTATTTGCACCACTGCGCTGTTCGGCGCAAATAAAGTAGGGTTAAAACTTGCAGGAACTCCATCAAATGTAATTTCAGTTGCCTTTTGCAAATTCGCCCCGATTATAACCACATATCGTCCTGTTCCTCCAGACCAGCTGGGATCAGTTGCGGGGTTACCGGTACTCATAAGCGTATCCTTAGGAGATGCATTATACATCCTTACACTTGTAATGGAAGGCGGGGCACTGTTTGTTGTTACTTCCTTTTTACAAGCGGGCAGTAAGGCCACTATTGCTAATAGCAGCGGCAAAAAAAACAGGCGGATATTTAAAATCTTTTTCATAATAATATATTTTAACTATGTTAAATTAATAATATGGTACAGGTGGTTGAGCCAACTTAGGATCAGCTGTCATCTCCGATGCCGGAATTGGCAACGTAAACGAACTGATGGTTGCCGGCAACGCAGGCGCTACAAAGGTTGTATCCCTTTTGGCTGTCTTCGTTGCCTTGTCATATGTAAACGTCCCCCGTTTTTGGTTGTTAAGATTATTAACGGCTCCTTGCGGATTGTAATAAGAATACCGCACCAGGTCTATCCAATATTGTCCTTCAAAAACAAGTTCAACCCGTCGCTCTTTCAATATAGTGTTAAAGTCCAGCGATGTAACAGGGTCTACACCTGCTCTTGTTCTAACAGCATTAAAGTACGTCAGCGCTTCGCCGTTTGAGGTTGAGGCATCGTTTCCTAAAATAGCTTCGGCATAGACCAAATACACATCAGCTAACCTTAAAACAGAATTATGCTCCGGAGACGACCAAAAATCCATGGTCGGCGCGTTGTTATCTTTCTCGTTGCCAATAATGTGTTTTTTCATAGCCACCATGGTAGCGGTAAAGCCGCCGCCTGCCGCATTCAGCTCGGGATAATGTACACCGGTGAGAAACATACTCGCTTTAAGCCTTATCGAATCCTTTTCAGAATAAAGCTGATACAGCTCGTAATTGGGTGATAAAGGTATCCATGCTCCATTCTTTCCGGGGTTTATATCATTACTTGGCGAATAGTATTGCCATGAATTACCATTTGCGTAACCCGTACCGGCCTGCCATTGAAGTGCGAATAATGATTCGGGGCTGTCATTAAATTGCGGTTTGAAAAGATTGTAATAGTTGGAAAACAGCGTCAATCCGCTGTTTTTGCACACATTACCCGCATATTTTTTAGCGCTATCAAGCAAAGCCTGGTCGCGGCTGCCACTTTTGCCTACGCCCGCCATCGTCAAATATACCTTGCCCAACATTCCCTGTGCCGACCAGGTTGTAACACGCCCTGTTTGATCGGTTTTTGGGAGATTTTGCGCTGCATAAGTAAGATCGTTGGCAACAAATTTATACACGTCCGAAACGATATTGCGGTTAAGTAAGGGATCTGACAACAGTTTAGCGTTGTCTTCTATAATTGGTACTGCACCCCAATAAACAGCCAAATGATAGTAGGCTATGGCGCGAATAAACCTGGCTTCGGCTATGGCAGCATTCTTGTCAGCTGTAGAAACAGAGGGATCGGCTTTTTTTATAGCACTGATAACTGTATTACATTGAGCAATAACATTGTACAAGCCTGCCCACCCGCTTGATATAATGCCGTTTTGGGGGGTAATAGTACGGGTATAAAGCTGAACGATATCGCCATTCCATGGGAATGTAGCGTTACCGCTTAATATATCGCCCACTGTCAACATGGCTTGGTTATGAAAAAAGAACCAATGCGAACCGCCATATAAGCTTGCCGTAGCCAGTCGCAGGTCGGAGGTGCTTTTGTAAAAATTATTAGAGCTGATCTGTGAGTTTGACGGGCGATCTAAAAAGCTCTTTTTGCACGCGGTAAATGCTACCGCTAATAGCGCGAAAACTAATATTTTATTAATTGGTTTCATAATATCTTTTTTGTTGGTGATTGCCTTATTTGCTAAAAGTTATGTTAGCGCCAATAGTAAATACCCTTGGCTGCGGATAATAACCGTTATCCCAACCCGCCTGAAGCGGATTCCATGACCCGATTTCAGGATCCATCCCGGAATATTTTGTTATGAGAAAAGCGTTGGTTACCGTACCGTATATCCGGAAATTGCTTACATGTATTTTTGACAAAACGCTTTCGGGCAAGCGGTAACCCAGCGTGATGTTCTTACACCGCAGGAATGAACCGTTTTCGATAAACAAACTATTAGAACGGTTATTGTCGTTGGTATTGTCGTTTCTTAAACCTACAACGGTTGTACGGGGGTTGGTAACATGCACGTTGTCGATATCAGATGCAGAACCGGCCGGATCGATCAGTTCTACCTTTGCGTAATCTAATACCTTTTTAAAATAAGCGGTATTATATTGCGAATTGGTTTGTCTTATTGACTGTTCATTAAATACTTTGTTGCCATAACTGCCACTCAGGAAGAAATTAAGGTCGAAATTTTTGTAGGTGAATGAGTTGTTGATACCAAACTGGAACTTAGGAATAGGAGAGCCTAAAAAGGTCTGGTCTTTCGTGTCAATAATGCCGTCGCCGTTTAAGTCTTTAAACATACGGTCGCCGTACCAGATACCACCGCCTGAAGGCGAGATTGGATAAGTATTACCGGCCTGGTCAGCTGGCAAGGCATGTGTTTTAAAATCATTAGCCGTTGCGAAAACGCCGTCAAACACATAGCCATAAAACTCGCCTATAGACCTGCCTACTACAGTTTTTTCAACCACCTGGTTAATTGTGTATGATGTTTGGGCTAAGCTGGCGTCGGCGCCACCAGGGCCCAGGTTCAGCACTGTATTAACATTTCGTGATACAGTAACATCGGTTTTCCACGTAAAATTTTTCGAACTAATGTTGGTACCGCTAACCCTGAAATCAAACCCCCTGTTACGCACCTTACCAATATTGATATATGGTGCCTGCATAGATCCCGGTGACCATCCGGCTGTAGTACCGCTATATAAAGGCAGCGGAATTTTTAACAATAGTCCCCTTGTTTCGCGATCATAAACATCCAATGAAAAACTTAACCGCCCGTTAAAAAACGCTCCGTCAAGCCCTGCATTGTAATAGTCTGTTTTTTCCCATGTTACGTCTTCGTTTGCCAAATTGTTTTGCCACTGCGCTATACCCGATAAACCATTAGCTATTGTTTGAAGCTGGGTTACAAAGGTATTGCCCGGTATGCCCTGGTT
>NZ_JBFUKF010000143.1:0-12775 GCF_056400985.1 Mucilaginibacter sp. P4_G9
CAAGCAATGCAGCGCTTAGTTTTAATAAATAATGATGTAATAAATTCTGTCCTTGTGAAATGTTATTTCGGCTAAACCGGACTTGAGAAGAGTATTATTGATGCAAAACCCTTCTGTTGTGCTCCCTGGGACCACATTATTTTTTTGCAGAATGAATTTTTAAACAGCATCATTTATTTTTTTACAAATTTACAATTAATGTTGGAGATTGCAAAATACTCTATTATACAGACTGCTGTGAGTACAGTTATAAGCTCCAAAAATCTCTTCCCTATTTTTTATCCAAACCAATCAAAAAGATCATTTTGTTTTAGCGCAGCCTTTTGTTTTTTATCTAAATCATTAATAATCAACCCCTCGCTCATTTGTATTATTCGTGTACCAAAGTTATAGGCATCTTTTAAATTATGGGTGATTAGGATTGCGGTGAGTTTAAAATCAACAATCAGTTTATCAGCCGTTCGCATCACTACTTCCGCCGATCGCGGGTCGAGTGCGGCGGTGGGTTCATCCAGCAGCAAAACCTTGCAGCTGTCCATTACGCTCATCAAAAGCGTTAAGGCCTGGCGCTGCCCGCCGGAGAGTGTTCCCATCGGTTGCTCAATCTTATTCTCCAGCCCCATACCCAGCGTGGCAATTTTGTCCTCTACTTCCCGCTTAAAGTTGTCATTAATGCCTATAGAAAGTCCTTTGTGTTTGGTGCGGATAGCTGCCAGTCGGAAATTATCCAAAATACTCAGATCGGATGCTGTGCCGCTCGTTGGGCTTTGAAACACGCGGGCTATCCACTGGCTGCGTTTATAGTCAGCAAGCCTGGTTACATCATTATCATCAATGCTGATAGTCCCCTTATCTGGTATAACACTGCCTGCAACCAAATTTAACAGCGTTGTTTTACCAGAGCCGTTTGCACCCACGATCACCAAAAATTCTTCCTTTTTAATATGCAGGCTGATGCCATTAACCGCGTTTACCTGGTTAGCCTTGCCTTTATTGAAAACCTTATGTACATCGTTTATAGCTATCATGAGGCTTTATTGAATGATAAACGGGGCAAACTAACTATCAGCAATACAAAAGCGGCGGTAACCAGTTTAAGCAGGTTTGGATCGACCCCTATAGCCAATGTAAAGGCCAGCACCAGTTGAAATATTACCGCGCCGGTAAGCACTAAAATTAAACTAAGCCAAACTTTGGTAATAAGGAACCAGTTGATCAATGTTTCACCAATAATCACCGAACCTAACCCTACGATCACTATGCCAATACCCATACTGATATCGGCGAAGCCCTGGAACTGCACTATCAGGTAACCGCTAAGCGCCGTTAGCGCATTGGCAAGCGCCAGGCCGGTTATTTTCATCCTGTCCGTATTTACACCTAAGGCCCGGATCATGGATTCGCTGTTGCCGGTTGCCCGCATGGCTATGCCAAAATCGGTTTTGAGGAGGTAGCCGATAAGGAAAGTAACAACCACAACAAAAACAGAAATAATGACAAGTGTATTCTGATTGGGGTCGGTTAACAGGTGCAGGCTATTAAACAATGAGGACAGATCACTTACCGGCAGATTTGATCTGCCTAAAATAATCAGGTTTACAGAGTAAAGCCCCGTCATCACCAGGATACCGGCCAGCAGGGCATTTATTTTAAGTTTGGTATGAATAAGCCCGGTTAAGGCACCTGCCAAAGCCCCGGCAACAATAACCACGGGCAAAATAACCCAGGTAGACTGATGATGGGTAAGCATAATACCAGTAACCGATCCACCCAGCGTATAACTACCGTCTGTAGTAATATCGGGGATATTGAATATCTTCATGGAGATATAGATCCCCAGCGCTATAGCCGAATAGCACAATCCCTGTAATAAGGCGGTGAGGTAAAAATCCATATTTGGAGCTGAAAGCTTAATGCGTAAAGCCGAAAGCTAAATTATTGTAAATTGTTTATTTTACTGCCTCAAAGTTCGAGGGGATTGTAATATTGTACTTTTTGGCGGCGGCAGGATTATAAACCCGCTTCCTCACCTTTACCATTTCCCACTTTAAACCATCTGTTTTATGCGTTTTTAAATATTGCGCCGCCTGCACACCTGCCTGGTACCCCCATTGGTAAATATCGGCGCCGAAAGCGGCAACCGCACCACGCTGTACCAAACCGGCCTCGCTGGTAAATATGGGTACATTTTTTTCGTTACAACTTTTTAATATGGTCTCGAACGATGCAAACACTGTATTATCCGGGTTGGCGAAAAAAGCATCTATGTTTTTACTTAACAGGCTTTGCGTAACCAGTTGCGCATCGGCAGATGTATTTACCGGCAGGGCTACAATGGTAACGTTTTGCCTGGCAGCCAATGATTTAATGCGATTAAGCGCATCTGCCGATTGTGGTTCGGCCTGGTTATAAATCATCCCAACCACAAGCTTTGCTCCTTTTGGTTTCAGTAATTTAGGGATGATAGAAAATGAAGTATCAATATAGTTTAGCTCCTCCAAAGCGCCAAACAGATTGGCCGGGGCTTTACCGGTAGCGTCCAACACTTTCATCCGGTCGGGCACGGGCGAAACCATGGCAAACACCGGAATAGTTTTTGTGTTTTGCAGCGCAGATACAGTAGACAAAGTGGTACTTGTGGCCAAAAGATCAACCTTTTCGGATATAAAATAATTCACAATTTGAGTAAGCGTTGGGATATTGCCCTGCGCGTTGCGGTATTCTATTTGTACCGTTTTCTTTTCTTCACTAAGGCCGTTCTTTTTTAAGGCATCGGTAAAGCCGGTACGGGCCTGGGATATGGTGGCATCCTCAAAAGCATCAATAAAACCAACAACAGGTACATCAACAGCCCTGGGTTTTGGCTTACACGATACCATTAAAATCAATAAAAACGCGGCGGGGAGATATTTGAAAAACTTCATGGTACTAAGTTATATATTTGTGAGGGAAGCCCCACCCAACCCTCCCCGGAAGGGGGGCCTTAAATTAACATAAAATTATAAAAATTATTTAAAGTCTCCCCTTCCGGACGAGATTTAGAGAGCGCTCAACTCCTCCACCAGCCCTGCCTGCGCGGCGTTAATCTTAACCTTGGCTTCCTCCACACTAAACCACTCGCCCCGATCAATTTCTGGAAATGCCTGGGTTTTACCCGACTTAGGCGGCCATTCCATTTCAAAAAGATTGCTTTTGATATTATCCTGATCAATATCACCCGCAACTGCCCATGCATGTACTATTTTGCCGCTTTTTAGTTTGATGGAATTTAGGGCGATGAAATCACCATCTATATGCTGGCCTGTTTCCTCAAAAAATTCGCGCCTGGCGGCTTCCAGCGGATCTTCTCCATCTTCATACTCTCCTTTGGGGATAGACCAGGCGCCATCATCCTTATTTTTCCAGAACGGGCCGCCGGGATGTACCAGGAAAACCTGCAGTACATCGTTCAGTTTACGGTAAAGAAGCACTCCGGCACTATGTTTGGGCATAATATCAATTTATAACTTACAAAAAACAGGTTGATGACGCGCTTCCGGCCTTTTGCAATAAGCTTTTGCTTTTTATATACAAGCGTAACGTAATATTGTTATTTTTATATCGAACCAAATCCTTTAAAATAATTCAAAACATGGCAGACAAGAAATGGAGTAAATTTAAAGTTACTGCGGATTTTGATACAGATGTACGCAGTATTTACGAGGCCTGGGCCACTCCTGCCGGCCTGGAAAGCTGGTTTTTACGCAAGGCTGACTTTTACGCTATTGCCGGCCGACAACGTGATCCCGAAGAGTTTATAAAAAAGGAAGATACCTATTCCTGGTATTGGCATGGCTTTGATGATACAACTGTTGAGAATGGCCAGGTGCTGGAGAATAATGGCTCGGACCTGCTTAAATTTACCTTTACGGGTGGTAGTATAGTTACCGTTGATATCCAAAATAAATATGGGCTTACCATTGTTGAGTTAACCCAGGAAAACATCCCCGAAGAAAACGATCTGTCAAAAAACCTATATGTGCAGTGCCAGATAGGCTGGACATTTTACCTGGCCAACCTCAAATCGATAATCGAGAACGGCAAAGACCTCCGCAACAAACGCAAGGATGTGGCCAGCAATTTCAAATAAATTCATTTTAAGCTGACATATTAAACCCACAATATTTTTAGCTTTGGCACTATTCGGCTCCCCCTTTAGGGGGCTGGGGGTTTATGTTTACAGGTATTATAGAAACATTAGGAAAAATAACCGATCTGCAACAGGATCAGGGTAATTTACATATCACGGTTGAATCGGTAATTGCGCACGAGCTGAAGATCGATCAGTCTGTTGCTCATAACGGGGTATGCTTAACGGTAATAGCTGTTTCTGATGGCCTGCACGTAGTTACAGCTATTGATGAAACTTTGAGCAAAACAAACCTCGCCCACCTGAAAGTTGGCGAACCGGTGAACCTGGAACGCTGCATGCAAATGAATGCCCGGCTTGATGGTCATATTGTACAAGGCCATGTGGATCAAACCGCTGTATGCACCGCTTTTAAAGAGCACGATGGCAGCTGGGAATACACATTTGAATATGATGCAGCCAGCGGGAATGTCACTGTGGAAAAAGGATCTATTTGCGTAAACGGTATCAGTTTAACCGTGGTAAACTCCAGGGCCAAYGGTTTTTCGGTGGCCATTATACCTTATACTTTTGAGCATACCAACCTGCACAATGTGCGCGAAGGATCGGTAGTTAACCTTGAATTTGATATTATTGGCAAATACGTAGCCCGGTTAATGAACCGCTAACGCGAAAGCTCAGTAGCCCTTGCCTGTGCATAAACTACGTACTTTTGCTGCTTTGCCGGAACCTTGCAGCCCGTAAATTTTTTATAATACTTTACAGCAAGCTTCTTGTTTTTAAGCGACCCATCATACACGGTTGCCAGCAGGTAGTAAATAATAGGTTTTTCTTCAAACTGCAGGGCTTTCTGGTAAGCCGATATCGCCGCTTTGTATTTTTTCTTTATATCATAACTATCGGCCATCTCGGCATAATAATCACTGATATTGGGTGAAATGCCCGCCTCAATGGCTTTACCCAGGTTTTCAATGGCCAATAGCTGGTCCTTCAACGCTTTGTAGGCCAGCGCGGCTATGTAATAGCTTGTTTCTGATTGGTTGACCTCTGGGATACCGGCAAAGGTTTCTACACTACAAGCATACTCCTTTAAATTATAATAGGCAGATTCCAGTTTGGTTAACACATAGCCCGATTGCGCGCCTAACGCAATCAGTTTTAAACAGGTGGTCTTTGCTTCGGCGTATTTATTTTCTGCCGAGGTAAGTTTAAGCAGGCTTTGAAGTAAAACAATATTATCAGGATCCTGGGCAATAGCAGCGTTCAGCACCTTATCGGCCAACTCTATCTTTTTTAGGCTTACGTACATATCACTCAGGTCTGATGCCACATCCGCTTCCGCGGGGTTTATCCTGTTTGCCTTTTGCAGGTAAGTCACCATCGCTATATAGTCGCCTTTATCCATGGCTATTTTGCCTAATTGCTTAAACACCAAAAAATTGGAGGTATCTTTTTCACTCAATATCTTATAATACATTTCGGCCTTTACATTATTCCCCCTGCGCAGGTTGATTGAGCCCAGGCTATATAAAACCGCATTGTTTGTTGAATCAATATTATACATCCGTTGGTAATAGCCTTCCGCATCGGGCAGCTTACCTGCCATTTGCGATGTATAGGCCAGCTTGCTCAAAACTTTTATATCGGTTACCGGTTCGGGATATGTTTTTTTGAGCAGATCAGCGGCCTCGGCAAAGCGCTGGTTCTGATAGTAATCCAACAGCAAAGCATCATTTGCAGCACCTGTTTGCTGGGCAACGGCAGTTTTTACCAGGCATATCAAAAAGGAGATAATTAATATATTTCTCATAGCAACTAATGCATTAGTTATTTTCAAACTAAATTATTAGTTATAAATGAAATATCCAAATGCTAAACAATTTTTATTATTTGGAGTTAACTAAATATAATTAAAATTAAAAAACACAACACTATGGATAAGTTAAAGAAATTCGGACTGATGGAGAAAATTGTCCATGAATTAGAGGATTTGAAGAATAGTCAACAGGCCATTATCACCAAGCTTGCCAAGATTGAGGTTGACAATATAGAGTTAGGCGATAAGCGGCTGGAAAAAGACCTTCCCGACATGCACCAGCGCGTAGCCGATAACCTGGACACCATTGCGAGCATCCTGCAGGATTTTGCTACCCAGACTGACACCTTTAGCGACGCGAACAATATAGCAGCATTAAAGGAACAGGAGGCAATGGGTAAACTGTAGAAATTTGTTACGACATAAAAAAGGCGCCTTGAATTGAGGCGCTTTTTATGTGATTATTTCTTTGGTCCAAACAGGCGCTCATTATTTATTTCCCCGCGACCTTTTCTGCTTCTTTCCTCCTGTTACGGTTATATTTATTTATTGCCTTTACATAATTTTTGTGCTGGATATTTTGCAACGCATCAATATCATTTCCAACCATCTGTTTTAAGTTTTCCTCTGTGCATTTCACTATGGGGCCATCATCGTGCAGCTGGATTCCAACTATTGTTCCTTCGTCAAAACCACGATCAGTTTCGAAACTTAAATACGCGTATACGTTGATACTGCCCGATAAAACCTTAAACATCCAGCAACTATCTTTGGCTATTCCTTTATAGAGTTTTTCGCGCGGAGTATTTACAGGCGCCCTCAAATCAACGATCAGGGGACTACTACGTTCGATACTTATTGTTTGATTGGGGTATATCCTTTGGTTTCGGTTTGTATCACCTTTTGGCAGGCTCTTATCTACATATAACAAATAATGTTTATGCGTGCTTTTATCAATTAGTATTGTTGAGGTTACTTCTTTCCGGCTGCTATCCGCCATTATTACAAAAAACTTATATTTAAGGTTGCCATCTGAATGCATCCTGGCCATCATACTCATTTGCATCTGCGTGCTCATCTGCATTTGCGCCTGCATAGCATTTCTTGCTCCCATATTCTGGGCTGAAGATATTTTCCCCGCCAAAACAATTAAAAAGATCAGAAGATATTTACGAAACGGTTTCATTATGATTATTTAGGTAGGCTAATATATAATTTTGAAAAGCATATAACGCATACCGTTTATATAAATATCAAGAAAATAGTGAAGCTTTAATACTAACTGCGATGCCTCCGGCCCGGGCTAACCGCTGCACAGGCCTTATTCACAGGCCGGTATCTGCTTTTATCCCTATCGCAATCGCCTGAATAAAATTTACAGAATTTTAGAATAGACAGAATGCGTGATAATTTCAGCTGAAAGCTCAGGCCATGGTTCACCACGAGGTAAAACCTCGCGGCAGCTAAAGAGGGTAAATTTTGATTAACTTAAGCGGTATTTTCCACTCACCCACTCACAACTCACCTCTACTGATACTGTATATAAATCGGGCTCGGCTTTAGGGCTAACACTTCCGTCGGGGTCAGCATCCTGTGCGGTACATTTTTGATATCGTTTTTATAAAACAACTTGAATCCTGTAAACTGTACCGGTTCGCCTGCTACATAGTATTTATAGGTGCCTTTTTTTAACTCGGGGCCACCCCAGCCATCCATATCCATTACAAACTGTACATCGTTGCGTAATTTTATATCCTTGTAATTGGTAACCATACGTTTGGTAAAGCGGTGTACCACAAATATTTTAGGAGGAAGGTTATATTTTTTAACAAGCGAACTTAAGTATCCCGATACATAATTGATATCATCTGCATCAAACGTACCAATGCGTTTGCCTGGAACACTCCCCTCTTTCATCGAAAATTCAGGGTCGATGCCGAAATGGACATTGGGCATTTTAAGATATTTTTCTAACAGCGGTAACTCCGTTTGTACTGTGCTAAACCCAACCTGGATATCTAAAAACACCAAAGCATTCATGCTTTTTGCCATGTCTATCACTTTATCTATCTGACTAAAGGGCATCCTCTGGTTATGCAGGCCATTCCTGCCGGCATCGGCCTGTGCGGTTACACAAATGTAATGCAGAGCAGGTATCACAGGGGTAAGTGTATCGGCTTTTTCCCAGTTTTTACATTCGGCCTTTAATTTAGCCATCATAACCTTAGGCTCAAACTCGCCTAATACACCCATATTTTTGGAATACATATTGCCGTAAAATGCCACAACACGGTTGAAAGGCAAAATAGCACCCGCCAGCGGTACAGGCACCTTTTTAACCGGCCATTTACCGGTTTTATCGCCATTGGCCAAATACCGCATCAGCGAATCGTACCGCATGGTATCAATTGTAGCAACGGTTTTCACCGTAGTGTCCTTTTTGCCTTTGCCGGTAATATTTGCAGCGTAAACTTTATTGAATGATCCTGATAACGCAGCCGTGACTGCTAAAAATGTAAATACTGCTTTAATGCTTCTCATTTATAAAGTTAAGTGCTGTATATTATTCAATACTCTTGCCACGCATTGCTGTGCTGATCGCCTGGTCCATCAGCCGCTCGGCAAACGGGCGGGTGTATTCGTTTATTTCATCTATATTTTTCAGGATGAGGTCCTTATCGCCAGTCGCAATAGCAGCTTTTAATGCCGCTAAGTGCTTGTTGGTTTGTTCGGTCTCCTCTGCCGATACATAGCTGCCGTTCTTTTGCAAAAACCGCTCCACAGTGTAAAACATTTGCTCGCCTTCAGTGCGGGCTTCTATCAGCATGCGCTCACTTACATCCTCTTTAGCGTGGGTAATGCTATCCATCAACATTTGCTCAACCTGCTCATCGGTAATGCCGTAGGTTGGCTTTACTTCCACCTCCTGCTTTACGCCCGAGCGCAGTTCTATTGCCTGTATGGTCAATATTCCATCAGCATTCAGCAAAAAGTTGATGTCCACCTTTGGGAAACCTGCCGGCATGCTGGGGATACCCTTCAGGTTAAACTCCGCCAGTTTACGATTTTCCCTGATCAGGTCGCGTTCACCCTGGTAAACGGCTATCTTCATGTTTACCTGCCCATCTATAGAGGTGGTATACTGCCTGCCGCCTTTGGTTGGCACTTTGCTGTTACGCGGGATAATTACATCCATCAAACCGCCCATGGTTTCTATACCAAGAGAAAGTGGGGTAACATCCAGCAATAAAATATCTTTACGGTTCCCGGCCAAAATATCGGCCTGTATGGCAGCACCTAATGCAACCACTTCATCGGGGTTTAGCTCATCATGTACCGGGCGACCAAAAAACTCCGCCACCATCTTTTTAACCAAAGCCGTGCGGGTTGATCCGCCAACCATCACCACTTCATCAATATCGCCGATAGTTAGCTTAGCATCCTTCAGCGCATTTTGGCAGCTGGTAATGGTTTGCTGCACCTTAGGCATAATCAGTTGCTCAAATGTGTTCCTGTCCAGCGTACACCAGATCTCTCCTATCTTTTCGTTGAACAGGCTTTGATGAGCAAATGCTTTCTTGGCTTCTTYGGCTTTAAGGCGCAGTTGCTGGGCAAGTTCACTATTGGCTATTACCTCGGCTTTGTTAAGGTTATTTTTTTCTATCCAGTAATCAACAATGATCCTGTCGAAATCGTCACCTCCTAAAAATGTATCGCCATTGGTTGCCAATACTTCAAAAATACCGCTTTGGATCTGCAGGACAGATACATCAAAGGTACCTCCGCCCAGGTCATAAACAGCTATGGTTTTTGTTTCTTCGAGATCAAGACCGATCCCATATGCCAAACTTGCAGCTGTTGGCTCGTTTACAATGCGTAAAACGTCAAGTCCGGCCAGTTTGCCTGCATCGCGGGTAGCCTGGCGTTGCGAATCGTTAAAATAAGCCGGCACAGTGATTACCGCGCGGTTTACGGGCGTTTTAAGGGCATGCTCTGCGCGGGTTTTCAGTTCTTTTAATATCAGGGCCGATAGTTCTATCGGTGTATAAAACTTGTCGCCAACCTTTATCTTAACCAGGCTTTCGRTATCATCATCAATAACCTTGTACGAGAAAAAATCTTTATAATTCGCAATATCGTGATAACTACGCCCCAGCAATCGCTTTACCGAAAAAACAGTATTCTGCGGATCGGTAATTAAGTATTCTTTAGCCTCGTTACCTACCAGCACATCGCCGGTTGGGCCAAAATGCACAACGGAGGGTACCAAAACGCCTTTACCTGTATCGTTTATTACATGCGGTTGCTTATCCGGGTTGATGAACGCCACCAGTGAGTTAGTGGTACCCAAATCAATCCCTACAATAATATCTTCCTTTTGTATAGAACCCGTTGCCAGGTTGATTGAAACTTTAGCCATTACTTTTACTTAACAAACCGCAAATGTACTTAGTTTTGGCCGATGCAGTGTCTTTTCAATGTGTAATTATTAAAATCAGGAAAACAGGCGTATTGTCAGAATCAGAATTTCCAGAATTAGAGAATTTCCAGAATTTATTTCAACAGAAAGGATTCTGTTAATTTAAAAATTCTGTAAATTCTGATTCAGACAATTACGCCAGCGCTTCTGCGACTTTCGCTTTACGTTCAAAAATCCATAACATGACCAGTAAAATAAATCCGATAGCAAAGAAACCATCAAGCACCAGGGCCGAATCGCGCATTTCGCCTGTCCATCCTTCTACAAAACCAAAAGTGAATAAGCCCACTACTATAGACAGCTTTTCGGTAACATCATAAAAGCTAAAATACGAAGCCGTATCCGGAATGTTTGGTGGGATRTATTTAGAGTAGGTTGAACGTGACAACGACTGTACGCCCCCCATAACCAGGCCAACAAAAACGGCCGCAACATAAAACTGGTTTGCGTTGGCAATAAAGTAAACACATGCGCATATTACACACCACATGGCCACTATAACCGATAAGGCCTTAACATTTCCATATTTTTCTGACGCTTTGGCGGTTATAGCGGCTCCAATTATAGCAACTACCTGGATAACCAGGATTATACCTATCAATGCGTCATCGGGCATTTT
Organism: Mucilaginibacter sp. P4_G9; assembly: GCF_056400985.1. Lineage (NCBI taxonomy): Bacteria > Pseudomonadati > Bacteroidota > Sphingobacteriia > Sphingobacteriales > Sphingobacteriaceae > Mucilaginibacter > Mucilaginibacter sp. P4_G9. Next base: position 11,045 of record NZ_JBFUKF010000143.1, read on the forward strand.
AAGCTCTTTGGCAGCAAAATTGGCTGCCACCAGCAAAATGGTTTGCACACCTACCGAATAAAAGAAGAATGCGGGTAAAAAACGTTTTAATAAGGGAAGTTGTTTAACCTTTTTGAAAACCTTAGCCAGTTCTTTAAAGCCGCCGGTAAACACATTATACTCATGCGAGCCTGCGTTTGGCACACCTTTGGGCAGCAGGTAAAACGGGATAAGCGAAAAGCCTATCCACCATAATGCCACGATGAGGAATGATAACCGGGCCGAGAAATCTTCGGTTATGCCTAACCATTTGTGCCCCAATACAAATACAAAACAAAGTATTTGCACTACAATACTCCCGACAAAACCATATATGAAACCCTTGGCGCTTACGGCATCTTGCTTATCAACCGTGGCTATCTGGGGCAGGTAGGAATTATAAAACACAAAACCACCACAATATCCAACAGAGGCCAGCCCGAAACAGATCATACCGAACTCAAAGGTTTCCATCTTAAAAAAAAACAAACCGAAACAGGCAAGCGTACCCAGCCAGGTAAAAAGCTGCATGTACAATTTTTTATGGCCCTTGTAGTCGGCAATAGAGGTTAGTATGGGCAATAAAACTACAATAATAAGGTAAGATAGGCCAAGTATGTAAGTTGACAGTACAGTATTTACATACCGGTGGCCAAAAAAAGATACCATCCCTCCGGGATTTTTATCCTGCGTAATACCCACATAATAAGCCGGGAATATGGTAGATATGATCACCATGTTATACGATTGGTTGGCCCAATCGAACATAGCCCATGCCCAGATAGTTTTTTTATCGTTTTTTTCTTTCATGAAGTTGATTGATTGGATGAATGGCTGGTAATTTTTCTGAACCGGAATTTTTGAAATTAAAGAATTAACAGAATTCAGAAAAGAGACGATAGCTTTTAATTACCATCTTCAAATTTTCAAATCAGCTAATTTTCAAATTAACACAACCATTCACCACAAAAATTACTTAATCCCGTAATGATCGTTCATTAGTTTCACGAATATAGGGCCTGGTAAAATGGCTTTAAGTGTAGGCACTATAGTTTGCCCGATTGCACCAACCAAATAACTATGAGCGGGTTTTGATTTGGCCACTATCTTACAGATCTGCGCGGCCAGTTTAGCCGGACTTGCGCCTATGCTTTCGTCCTTTTCCATTGCGGCTACAGCAGCGTCAAATTCTTTCTTAAGCTGATCGTTTTTCAGGGTGAAAGGCAGCTTTTCGCGGTTGCCGGTAAAATCGGTCTTGAAATCGCCGGGGTTTACTACAGATACTTTAACACCCATATTTTGCAATTCCATGCGCAAACTTTCAGAGTATCCTTCAATAGCGAATTTAGATGCGCTGTATAAACCCTGGTATGGCAAACCAAACAGGCCGGCCAAGGAACCGATGTTGATCACTAATCCTTGTTTCTTTTCTATCATCCCCGGTAAAACGGCGCTGCTTACCCGTACCACACCAAAAAAGTTAACCTCAAATTGTTTTTTTGCAGCATCAACAGGCATGGCATAAAGCGGGCCTGTGATACCATTACCTGCATTGTTTACCAGTACATCTATCTTGCCTTCGGCTTTAATAATAGTTGCAATAGCCGTGTTTACAGATGCATCATCGGTAACATCCATTTGCAGCGGGTTAAATAATACGCCGGATATGCGTTTAATATCGCGCGTTGTACCATAAACCGTGTGCCCCTCGGC
>NZ_JBFUKF010000144.1:0-12634 GCF_056400985.1 Mucilaginibacter sp. P4_G9
ACTCAAATACTGATAATTACAAAACAAATTTATAACCTAAAATCCGGTTGCTTACGACAATAATATGTTAATATTATTTACTTTTTTAGCGTTTATCAGGGCATTTTTGAATGTTTAAACACGAAAATCGTTTTTTTAAATGCTTTTAGGGGATTTATTTAAAAATAAATCCGAAAAATGGAGATTTAGAAGTAAAAAGTTTAGTTTTTTTAAGTTTTATCCCATGTTTTCAGGGAATTTTTATAATATTATTGATAAATATTACTTATTTATCAATTCGGCTAATGCATTACTGCCTATCCATTTTGCAGACTTATGATTTTGCAACAGCATACGCCGGGAGGCGGCTATTGCTTCGGCTTTTAAAAACTCATTCTTTTTACCAATTTGCCTTAAGGCCCAGTTCACTGCTTTTTTAACAAAGTTACGATTATCCCAGGCCTCACATTCCATGATAGTAAAAAATGGTATAAATGTTTCATTGGGTGCTTTTTTGTTGTGCATAGCATATTCGGCCATTAAAACAAACCCGGCCCGTTTTACATATTCTTCTTCGCGGCAGCTAAACTCAATAGCTTTGGCAACTGCAAATGGAGTACGGTCGAAAAGATTGCCGCAAACCTGGTCGCAAAGATCCCAGGAACAAAAATCTTTTGTCCAGCTATCCATTTGCTCCTCGGTAACTAAAGCAGGATCATCTACCAGTGAGGCCATAATGCGGGCCTCGTGAATACCTGTATCCCAAAGTTCCTGGGCCAGGGTATGATCCTTTTTTATCGTTTTGGCCAGCTTACGTAAGTCGGGGATGTTAACACCAAGTGCACTTGAATTGTCAATTCCAAAGCGTAACATGCCGGCAAGATAGGCAGGGTTAGCCTTTTGTTTTAGCAGCCCGATAATATTGGCAGTTTGCATTAATTTAGTCAACAACGCTTTTACTTTCAATGGTATGATGAATCCTCACCACTTCCATTAAAGCAGCGCTGCCATACCACGGGTGTAACTCCATTACCAATTCGCCCGCTTTTATTGCGGGGTCGGTTTCAGTTAATTTTTTAGCTTCTTCAACGCTTTCTACATTAAAAATAAATATTCCCCGTATAGACTGATCATCCAAAAACGGACCGGCTACAATTAATTTACCTTCGGCAGCCAGCTTCATAATATTTTGCAAGTGTGCTTTTTGCAACTGAGCGCTTGCAACCGAGTCTTTGATTTGCGTAGGGCCTTCTTTTAAAAAAGCCATTACATATTTTTTCATCCCATACTTATCGGCCCCTAATTTTTTAGCCAGCGCCGCATCGTAAACAGGTTTGGTTGTAGTTTGAGCCAAGCAGCTAAAACTCAGTGCAAGGATTGCAATTAGCAGACTGATCTTTTTCATGTGATTAAGCGTTTATTTATATCAAATATAGGCTAATGTTTAATAAACAAAAAGCCGGGCGATTGGCCCGGCTAAATAGATATAGGTCTTAAATACTCGTTTTCTTTTCAGGATGTTGTCTGTTATCAAAAAAATTTAGAAGGATTATCTTATCGTTTTCAACCCTGTAAAACACTGTATTATGCTTAGTAATTACAAACCCCCGAATTTGTTTTTCTTTATTCTCCAATGCTCCAATTTCTGGATTCTGAGCAATAATTTCAATTATTCGATAAGTTTTAATGACAAAATTTCTTGCTACATTATGGCTCCAGTCACTTTGCAGGTATGCAATAATCTCGTTAAACTTAATACTGGCTCTGCGGTTCCATATTATTGCTTTAGCCATTTTTCATGTTGCTGTTTTACCTGCTCATGACTTATTAAATTGTTTTCATCGAAGCTCTCATCATAAGCTGATAATAATTCTTGCTTTTCAGTTTCGCTCAGATTGTTCCAGAGATTACCCGTTTGATCAGTATTTAATCGTTGTATCAGCTGATAATAGTCTTTTAAAAGCTGTTCATCATCAATAGTATCTATTAGATGATGAAAATCCTCTTTTATATTCATGTCCATGATTTATTAAGTCAAATTACAAAAATTTATTTAATAACAAAAACCGGGCTTTAGGCTAAAATAAAGTCTCAAATCTAACCCCTTATAACTAATTAAAGATTTCCCCTCAAATCCTGTTCGCGCTCAATAGCTTCAAACAATGCCTTAAAATTACCTGCTCCAAATGATTTGGCACCTTTACGCTGAATGATCTCAAAGAAAAGCGTAGGCCTGTCTTCAATCGGTTTGGTAAAAATCTGTAGCAGGTATCCTTCATTATCCCTGTCAACCAAAATACCCAGCTTTTTAAGTGGACCAAGATCTTCATCTATATGACCAACCCTGTTTGTTAGTTCATCATAGTAGGAAGTGGGTATTGTTAAGAACTCTACACCGCGGCTTTGCAATTCAGTTACCGTTGCTACAATATCATGCGTGGCAAGGGCTAAATGCTGTACACCTTCGCCTTCATAAAACTCAAGGTACTCCTCAATCTGCGATTTCTTTTTGCCTTCTGCCGGCTCATTAATAGGAAACTTAACATAGCCGTTACCGTTACTCATCACTTTGCTCATTAGTGCCGAGTATTCTGTCGAGATCATCTTATCATCAAACGTCAAAATATTTTTGAAACCCAATACTTCTTCGTAAAAGTTAACCCATTCATTCATTTTATGCCAGCCTACATTGCCTACACAATGGTCAACATACAATAAACCTGTCTCAGTTGGGTTATAGGTAGTCTCCAGCTTTTTATATCCTGGTAAAAACAAGCCTTTATAATTTTTTCGCTCAACAAAAAGGTGAACGGTTTCGCCATAAAGCTTGATTCCGCTGGTGCGTACCACGCCATTTTCATCCTGGAGGGTTTGTGGCTCCTGGTAAGGCTCGGCACCGCGGCTGGTGGTTTGTTCAAAGGCATCATAAGCATCATCAACCCATAAAGCCAGTACCTTTACACCATCACCATGTTTCTTAATATGCTCAGCAATGGGGTGGTCAGAATGTAAAGGGGTGGTTAACACCAGCCTGATTTTTCCTTGTTTTAAAACATAAGAGGCCCTGTCGCGGACGCCAGTTTCGGGGCCGGCATAAGCCAGCGTTTGAAAACCAAAAGCGCTTTTATAATAATGGGCGGCCTGCTTGGCGTTGCCCACATAAAATTCAACATAATCGGTACCGTTAAGTGGTAAAAAATCTGTTGCTGTTACTTTTTTATCTATGGTTTTTGTTTGCATTGTTTTTTTAATTAATGGATTAGCGGGTTAGTGATCAGGCTGTGACGTAGCCCCCTTTTGGCTTTCGCCTTATTCTTGCCAGCTTTTATAATAATTCTCATCCTCAATTTTAACAGCATCTTCTGTCAGCATTAGCGGGCGGAAGGGATCAATCATTACGGCCAGTTCATCTGTTGATTCTTTACCGATCGATTTTTCTACTGAACCGGGATGCGGACCGTGCGGTATACCACCGGGGTGTAGGGTGATCTGTCCTTTTACTACGCTTTTGCGACTCATGAAATCACCATCTACATAATATAAAACCTCATCGCTATCTACATTGCTATGGTTGTATGGCGCAGGGATTGACAAGGGGTGATAATCAAACTTACGGGGAACAAAAGAGCATATCACAAAATTATTGCCCTCAAAGGTTTGGTGTACCGGCGGCGGCTGATGCAGTCGCCCGGTTATTGGTTCAAAATCATGAATAGAAAGCGCCCATGGATAATGAAAGCCGTCCCAGCCAATAAAATCAAAAGGGTGGGTACCGTAAATGTATGGATAAATGAGTCCCTGTTTTTTAATCAGGATCTTAAAATCGCCGTGTTCATCATGGGTTTCCAGCTCTGTAGGCCGCTTAATGTCGCGCTCGCAATACGGCGAGTGTTCCATCAATTGCCCATACTGGTTGCAGTAACGTTTTGGCGGGCGGATAGGACTAAAGCTTTCTACAATAAACAAGCGGTTTGCTGTTGTATCAAACTCCATTTGGTAAATAGTACCACGGGGTATCACCAAATAATCGCCATACCCGAACTTTATATTGCCAAACCCGGTTTTTAAAGTGCCTGTTCCTTCATGTATAAAAACTACTTCATCTGCCTGGCTATTTTTGTAAAAATAATCAGTCATGCTTTTACGGGGGGCCGCCAGCGAAATATGCAGATCGTTGTTTACCAGTACCGGTTTTCGGCTTTGCAGGTAATCATCTTCGGGTTCAATATTAAAGCCAATGAGGCTGGTATGCTTCAGGTGCTTTTCGCGCGCTATTTTAGGTTCCACACTGTAAGGCTCACCTAATGTTTTTACAATAGTAGGTGGGTAAGCATGGTAAACCAGCGAGTAAAGGCTCGAAAAACCCTCAGTAGAAACCAGCTCTTCGGCATATAACGTACCATCGGGCTTACGGAACTGCGTATGCCGCTTAGGCGGAATTGCTCCTAATGTATGATATACAGGCATGGTGTTTTAATTGATTGAAAATAAAACGTTTAAACTATCCGGATAGTTTCACAAGCGTATCAAAAACGCCGGGAAACACATAAATAAACCGCCTTAAAAAGGTTTATTGACAATTAGAAAGGAAAAGAGAAAGAATTTAGTATTGAGCCAATACTATCTTGGCAAGCATAGCATCCCTGAACGATGATGCATCGCTCATTGAGGTTAGACCCAGGGAAAATAAAAAATGCTTTTGTATGCTCATGATTTGTGTTATACGAAGTTAGGTGGAATTATTTTAATTTGAAAGTGATGGAGAGTAGTTATAATAAATTACCATCAGTTTATTTATTAATCTCCAAATTTTCAAATAAACAATTGTTAGCTTTGAAATAACCAACTACCTCAATGTATGAAATTAGTATCCTATAAAACCGAAGACCGCGAGCATTTAGGCATTTTTATAAACGGCCACATTTATAACCTCAACTCGTGCGATAAGCTGATCCCCGATAATATGAACGAATTTTTGTGGGGTGGTGATGAGCTGATGGATCGTGCCAGGCGGGTTCATGAAGCCATAAGCTCGGGTAAAATGGAAGCTAAAGAAGAATTGTTTTTTGAACTGATAGCTCCCGTACCGCACCCTGCATCGTGCCGGGACGGATACGCCTTCAGGCAGCACGTGGCTGCCGCCCGCCGCAACCGCAAGGCGGATATGATACCCGAATTTGACCAATACCCCATATTTTATTTTACCAACCATAATGCTATACAAGGCCCCGGCGAAATTGAGTGCATGCCAGATCATTTTAATAAACTTGATTTTGAACTGGAGATAGCCGTGGTACTAAACAAAAAAGGCCGCAACATAAGGGCTGCCGATGCGGATAGCTTTATAGCCGGTTATATGATCATGAACGATATGAGTGCCCGCACCCTGCAAATGGAAGAAATGCTGCTGAACCTTGGCCCGGCAAAGGGCAAGGATTTTTCAACCGTAATAGGGCCCTGGCTGGTAACGCCCGATGAGCTTGAAAAATATAAGGTAGCTGCCAAACCAGGCCATACTGGTAATGCCTATAATTTAGAGATGAAATGCGGGGTGAATGGCAAGCAGGTATCTGCAGGCAATATGGCCGATATGGACTGGACCTTTGCCGAAATCATTGAACGTTGTGCCTACGGTTGCGATGTGCTACCTGGGGATGTGATTGGATCTGGCACGGTTGGCACCGGATGTTTCCTGGAACTTAACGGAACGGGATTACTGCATGACCCCAACTATCAACCCCAATGGCTTAAAGCCGGCGACTTAGTGGAGATGGAGATAACCGGCCTGGGTATGCTGGGCAATATCATCACTAAGGCCAAGGATGATTTTTCGATTTTGGGTTTGAAGAAATAAACCCCCAGGTAATATGTTATCCATCAATATAAAAGATCTTACAACTTTAGAGCTTCAAAACTATCTTAATCATGCGGTGGCCCCGCGCCCCATCTGCCTGGCATCAACTATTGATAGCAATGGCAATATTAACTTGAGCCCGTTTAGTTTTTTTAATGTTTTTAGCATTAACCCACCCTTATGCGTGTTTTCGCCATCGCGCAGGGTACGCGATAATACTACAAAGCATACGCTGGAAAATATATTGGAGGTACCAGAATGCGTGATAAATATTGTTAATTATGATATGGTGCAGCAGGTCTCGTTATCGAGCGTGGAGTACCCTAAGGGGATAAATGAATTTATTAAATCGGGTTTAACCCCGATAGCTTCTCATTTGGTAAAACCGCCAAGAGTGGCCCAATCAACAGTACAGTTGGAGTGCGTGGTGAATGATGTAATAAGCCTGGGCAAAAACGCAGGCGCCGGAAATTTGATTTTCGCCGAAATAAAGCTGATCCACATTAGCGAAAGTATTTTGGGGCCCGACGGAAAGATAGATCAGACAAAAACAGACCAGGTAGCCCGCCTTGGGGGCGATTGGTATTGCCGGGTAACTAAGGATAATCTTTTTAAAGTAGCTAAACCAAACATTAAAATAGGTATTGGGGTTGATGCTTTGCCATATGCTATTCGCAATTCGAGGATATTAACCGGGAATAACCTGGGCCAGTTGGGCAACCTGGAGCTGATACCCGCAGATGAAGCCATTGAAACCTATGCGCTGGATCCCGAAATAAAAGAACTGCTTGATGCCACCATTGGCGATAGCAAAACCCGCGAATTGCAATTGCATTTAAAAGCCAAACAACTGCTTGAAATGGACAGGGTTGAAGAAGCGATGATGGTGTTGCTGATGGGGGGTTAGATGTGCAGATTACAAATGTGCAGATTTCAGATGTGCAGAAGATGTTTTGATTGTACGATTCTTATCTGAACCGGAATTTTTCGAATTCATGGAATTATTTGAATTTTAAGAATTCTGTCGCATAATCTAAGTTTGATAAAATTCTGTTCATTCTTTAATTCCAAAAATTCCGGTTCAGACAAAAAATCTGCACATCTGAAATCTGTAATCTGCACATTTGTAATCTGTACATCTGTAATCTGCACATCTACCCACTCTTTATTTAAAATCCAGTATCCTTTCTGCCATTCTTAAGCCACTGGTAAGCGCGGCTTCAACGGTACCCATGGCGATGCCTTCGTAAAGGTATTCGCCGGCGAAGAAGATGGTATCCTGTATGGGTTCGCACAAAACATTTCGTGACTGGTTGGCTTCCACGGTGTCATATGCGTAGGAGCCGCGTGTGTATACATCTGCCGTCCAGTTTACTACATGCCAGCTCAGGAGGCTTTCTTTTAACTGTTGTGGATCGCGCGTAAAGATGTTTGCTAATGATTGCAGGCTCTGCGTTAATATCTCTTCATCCGGGGTATCAACTTTTTCGCCTGCTTCGGGGCCGCCAAGCCAACCGGTTAACAAGGTTGTATGATTGGGTACCTGTGTCCACCAGGTGGGGATCTGTTCGTTGCTGAACAGGAAACCCATATTTTTCAGGCTCGTAACCGGGAGCTTTTTTGTTTTCACTTCCTCCCAAAAAGCTTTATCAAACTCCAATAATATTTTAATTACTGCACCAAAACCCAGGGTATTTACGGCTTTGATGTAAACAGGTATTTCCGGATCAAAATTTATAGCTCCGATGCTGTCTTGGGCGGCCTGTAAAACACCCAGGGGCAGTGCAACAAGTAATTGCCCGCTTGTATAGGTAATACCCGCATCGGTAGTTATTTTTACCTGGTGTTGCTGCCAGTTAATATGTTGTGCTACCGCATTTAAATAAATATTTCCCCCGGCCTGCACCAATTCATCTGCCAGGAATTTAACCAGCCTGATATATCCGCCGTCGATACGATACTGCGCGTTTTCATCCTCTGATTGCCATTCTTTTCTTAACGAAAAAGCACTTGCCTTCCCAGGGTCGGCATTGTCATAGCCCGAAACATATTTCCTTATCGACTCCCTTAAACCCTGGTATTCATCGCCCTTAAACTCCTGCATCAAAAAGTTGCTGATATTGGTGTCCTGCTGCAATGCGTTAAGCTTTTCTATCAGGAGATCCCAGTGTTCAACAAAGCTTCCATCGTTTTTAAAGTCACCGTCATCGTATCTCCACATAGATGCATTGGCATGGTGGTAAGCTATACCAGCTTCATCCAGAAGGCATTGCGTAACGGGCAGATCGCCATGAATAAACTCGGCGCCCATTTCTAAAGGTTGTTGGGTTGACCCATATTCCAGCGTGTGAATACGGCCACCTACCCGGTTGCGGGCTTCCAATACGGTTACCCGTTTGCCCGATTTTGCCAGCGTACGGGCAGCCATCAATCCTGCCGCACCGGCACCAATGATAAGTATATCGGCATCTGTCATAATCATAATTAGCTAAAGCAATATAAGGATTAAAGGGCGATTAAGCGGCATAGTTTCGGCCTCAAAGTTCCGGTAAAATCCCCTTCCGTTTTCACCGACAAAATCATATTCCTTACCGGGTAGTTTAGCCCCAGTCGCCAATATAGGCTTGCCACCGCCTTTGTACCGCCGTACTTTTAGGTATAATTTAAAACTCAAGACGATGAACAACGATATAAACACCACCATTAATACCCCAAACAACGGCAAAGCTGCTGCCGGGGCAATTTTATTGGTAATAGGAAGTATATTACTGATAAACGAATTTAACATGTTTTTTATACCCGACTGGCTGTTTAGCTGGCCGATGTGGATGATAGCATGGGGCACCTATATGGCTGCCAAATACAACTTCAGGAAACCATCATGGATAATTATTATTGCGATAGGTGTAGCCTGCTTAATTGATAACAACATTCCCGGTGCCGACCGCATAGTTTGGCCGCTTGCCATCATGGGCTTTGGTACCTGGCTGGTATTAAAACCACGCAAAAATAAAGAAGAAGAATATACTTTCGGCGAGGCCAAAAAGCCATTCAATTTTGATAAAACCGCCGGGCCGGAAGTGTAATTGATTTAATAGTTTGATTTAAGGGAGGGCCCGTATAGGTTCTCCCTTTTTTGTGGGTGTTCGTTTTTTTGTTCGGGGTTTACATGCCCGGACGCTTGTTTTTTTGTAAGATCCGAGCACTGGCAGGATCTTGTCAGTGATGTTGACGAAACCAGTATACCCGCTGCTTATTCCTGTTAAAAAAGTCCGGTTTTATAGTAGTTTTATACATGTTTTGATGATAAATGAGCGAGTTTTATTCAACTTTAATCTACTTTTATGTAATTAATATATCACCCTCCAATTTTTTCACCGACAAAACCTCCCCCCTCACCGATTTCTTTAAATACATCACCAGTTTTTGTTTGGCTCAACTATAATGTTACCTTAGTTTTGGATATGATTTAAAATGCATATAACAAATGAACAACGATATAAATTCTCCGCAAAACCCCAACAACGGCAAAGCTATGGCCGGGTTTTTACTGCTTGCCGTAGGAGGAATATTACTGCTACAGCAATTCCGCATCTTTTTTATTCCGGAGTCACTGGAACTCTGGCCATTATGGCTGGTAGCCTGGGGCCTTTATGTAGGCGCCAAGCATAATTTCCAAAAACCATCAGGCTCTATTTTGATTGGTGTAGGTGTACTGCTGTTTATTATTAACAACGTTAATAATTCCGACAGGATTGTATGGCCTATCGCTATTATTGGTTTTGGCTTATGGCTGATATTAAGACGCGGTAAACATGCCGACCCGCAATGGGCCCGGAACAAATGGGACAAAGATTTTAACTGGACTAAAACAGACAAACCGAAATTCGACTTTGATAAGGTGAACGACCCCGTGGTTGATTATACGGTAAAGGATGGCGACGATATACCGCCTAAAGATCCTTTTACCCCTCCGCATACCCCACCATTCGGGCATCATAATGGGGATGATTACCTTGATACCGTATCTGTTTTTGGCGGGGTAAACAAAACCGTTTTATCAAAAACCTTTAAAGGCGGCGAAATAGTGAACATTTTTGGCGGCGCCGAAATTGATTTTACCCAGGCCGATATTGAAGGCCGGGTGTACCTTGACATCACCCAGATCTTCGGCGGCACCAAAATTATTGTGCCCTCCAACTGGCAGGTAGTGTCGGATCTGGCTGCGGTGTTTGCCAGTGTGGATGATAAACGGATAAAAAGCACCGCATCAAACGTTAACGGTAAAATACTGGTACTAAAAGGGGTTTCCATTTTTGCGGGGGTTGATATCCGCAGTTATTAGCCCCACCCAAACCCTCCCCTGAAGGGGAGGGCTTAAAAAAGTCTCCCCGCCAACCGGCGGGGAGATTTCGAGGAGGCCTAAATATTTAAAAACAAACAATACCCCAAAAACTCCCCGCCAACCGGCGGGGGAGATTTAGAGGGGGCTTAAACATCATACAATCATGAACTGGTACGTAGCAAAATTAGTTTTCAGGGTAATAAGCGGCGATGGGGACCATCAGGCGCAATTTGATGAACAGTTGCGACTGATAAGTGCCGAAACTGAATTAAATGCCTTTGAAAAAGCTAACAAGATTGGCCATGCCAACCAGGATAGCTTTAAAAATATAGAGAAACAAACCGTTAAATGGCAGTTTATTGATGTGGCCGAGTTAAACCGCATTAACGAACCTACCGATGGAGCCGAGCTGTATTACAACATTCACGAAACGCCGGATGCCGACCTTTACATTGCCTGGGCACACCATAAAGCGGCGCTGTTAGGCATCAGGAATTAATCAATAAAAAACACAAAAACCTAAGTTTTGGCAATATCCTCATCATCAGCCTCAAAATTATATGGTGCATTTATAGGATGCGGCTTTTTATGGGCCGCATTGCAAACCTATATTATCCATAGCTTTGGTTTTTTGTGGTTCACCGCTACTATAGATGGCCTGCTGAGCGCCGTTTTATTGTTGTGCGCCTGCTGGCTTATTAACAATAACCTGCGCTATTACCAGCCGGGCAAGGGCAGCTATATCAACCTGTTTATCTGGGTGGTTGCCCTGGCAGGCATTTGTGCCGCCGGTTGCCGTTACCTGCTGCCATTGCTCAACAGCGATAAGGTTTTTATCAGCTTTGTAACACAATCGCTCACCATCAGGTTTTTTGTAAACTTTTTGGCCGTGGGCTGGATGGCCATGCTCAGCCTGTTGTGGTACTCGCAGCTTGATCAGAAAGAAACCCAGAAACGCAAAACCGAGGCCGAACAGTTAGCCCGCGATGCCGAGTTGTATAACCTGCGCCAGCAGTTACAACCCCACTTTTTATTCAACAGCCTTAACTCCATCAACGCCCTTATCGGCTTTAAACCCGATGAGGCCCGCAGGATGATTCACCAGCTTTCTGACTTTTTACGTGGTACGCTAAAAAAAGACGATCAGCAGCAGGTGCCATTGTCTGACGRGCTGGCCCATCTTAATTTATATTTGGATATTGAAAAGGTACGCTTTGGTCACCGCCTGCAAACTGAGATTAGCTGCGATCCCAAATGTGGCGCCGCCCTGCTGCCATCAATGCTGCTGCAGCCCCTGGTAGAAAACGCCATAAAATTTGGCTTGTACGATACCACCGGCGATGTAACCGTAAGCATCCGCGGCGAAATGGAAGAGCATTACCTGGTAATCATGATCCAAAACCCTTACGATCCGCAAACCTCGCGCCCTAAAAAAGGCACCGGTTTTGGCTTGCGCGGGGTACAACGCCGCCTTTATTTATTATTTGCCCGTAACGACCTTATGGAAACTCACGCAAATGATAATATATTTACAACCATAATAAAAGTACCACAGTTATGAGGCGAGCCTTAATTATTGATGACGAACCATTAGCACGCATGGTTGTAATGGAATACCTGCAAAATTTTAAAGAGATTGAGCTGATACAGGAGTGTAATGATGGTTTTGAAGGCCTGAAAGCCATACAACTGCACCAGCCCGACCTGATTTTTTTAGATGTGCAGATGCCCAAGATCAATGGTTTTGAGATGCTGGAACTGGTGGAGAACCCGCCTGCGGTAATATTTACCACCGCTTTTGATGAATACGCCATTAAGGCATTTGAAGCCCACGCGGTGGATTACCTCATGAAACCCTTTAGCAAGGAGCGTTTTAACAAAGCTGTTGAAAAATTCCTGGCCGCCGCGCCCGAGAAACAGGCCCAAAAACATACCGAAGAACTGCTGGAAAGCGTAGCCGCCCACTCGCCCGCGCAGCACGAGCGGATTGTAGTTAAAACCGGCACCAAGGTAAAAATTATCCCCGTTGCAGATGTTGATTACCTGATGGCCGACGACGACTATGTAAGCGTGATCACCAAAGAAGGCTCCTACCTCAAAAACAAAACCATGAGCTTCTTCGAGCAAACCCTCGACCCACGCCAGTTTGTCCGCGTGCACCGCTCCTACATCATCGCCATACAACAAATCACCCGCATAGACCCGTATGAGAAAGATGCCCATTTAGCCATCCTAAAATCGGGGGCCAAGATCCCTGTTAGTAAAACGGGATACGTAAAGTTGAAACAGGTGCTGGGAATTTAAGCTTAAAGCCGAAGGCGAAAAAGCTTAAAGCCAAAAAAAAAATTGTCATTTCCTTTGGTCTTAGAATAGCAAATTAATAAGAATTGTTATTGTTGATAATGGGGGGTGCAGGGGGGTGTTAAAAACTAAAAAGTTTGTGGATAAGTTATAAA
>NZ_JBFUKF010000145.1:0-12606 GCF_056400985.1 Mucilaginibacter sp. P4_G9
GAATTAGGCCCAGCGCATACTTTTCACGATGATATCCGTCAAATTGGAAGAGGAAGCTTTAGTCATTGGGGAAAAGATTTATTTTTTTCGGCATCCGACAACACGAACCCCCGAACTAATGGCAGAAAATACACTTATACATTGGCAGGCAAATCAAACGGGACAAATGATGGCTTAGCAGGATATGCAGATGTTGACGGAACAACCACAGGCGGTAGCGGCGGCCCATCTATAACCGTAACAAATTTTGCAGCCTTTAAAGCGGCTGTTGCAGGTTCGGCTCCAAAAATTGTTTACGTTAAAGGCACAATTAAAGGTGCAGGATTTGACCCTGTTTACGTGGGCTCCAATACATCTATTATCGGCGAAAAAGGCGGCAAATTAGTAGGAATGAATTTATTTTTGTTTAGTGTAAACAACATTATTTTACAGGACTTAACACTGAAAAATTACATAGCAGAATGCTGTTTTTATATAAAGTTCCAGTCCCATCATATATGGATAGATCATTGTGACTTTTCAACTGATCGTAAGCGTGGCTGGGATTATTGGGGCAAAGATATCGGTATTACAGAAGGCGCTGATTTTATAACTGTATCCTGGTGTAAATTTCACGATACTAACTTGTCAGTTCTTATAGGATCTGTAACAAATGATGCCGCAGCTACTAATAAAGGTCAGTTACACGTAACTCTGCATCATAACTTTTGGTATAATATAAGCGAAAGAGAGCCGGCATTGATTTTTGGCACTATACACATGTTTAACAATTACCATTTAAATAACGCAGGTTATTCAATAGGAGCGAGATTTGGCGGTACCGTGAGAACTGATAATGAATATTTCTTCAATTGTAATAAACCTCTTACAACAAATCTTGATGGTGATCCGGCAGGTCGTTTCAGCGGTATTACCACCAATATTTACGCAAAGAGCGGGGCTAATGACATTACATCTTCAATTTCAAATTGGGTTCCGGCTTACGCTTACAGCTCTTTTCTTGATCCCGCAGCAAGCGTACCATCTATTGTTCAGGCGGGAGCTGGCGCAAGGGAATAGTTAATTAATTTACTATCTATTTACAGTTACTATCTACCTTAAGGAAAGAAGGGAATAAATTTAAAGATGATCAATCAGGATCATCTGCACGGGGAAGACACCGCACTGCTATTAAACACACTAAACAGCTGCATAAAATTATTGTCGCGAATATAACTAAGGCCATGGGGTATATAACTAATATTTGTTTAAAATTGGAGCAATGTTGGTTTTAATGAAAAAGCTTCTTACAGTTATCTCCCGGAGATTTTACTATAAGACTTATTAAATGGAAGCATAAGCCCTCCTTATATTGACACTAACATACAAACTCAAATAGAATACGTTATAATAGTATCGATGGATAGGAAACATTAATCGATCAAAGCCGGTAAAAAGGCTTCCAACAAATCTTTAAATAGCGGGGTCAGCGGTTTGGATCCTGAAATTGTGCTCGTTTGCTTCACCTGTCTTACTTGCAATATTTGCAGGCAAGCTCGGCAATCAGGCAAAATATCAGTGTATACAGGCCTTTCTAAAAATCAATTAAAAAGGCTATAATTCCTGGTGTGATCCCATTAGGATTCGAACCTAAGACCTACAGATTAGAAATCTGTTGCTCTATCCAGCTGAGCTATGGGACCATTTACTTTAAATATAATGGCACCATTAAGGAAACCATTGCATTTTCGCGGTGCAAATATGCAAAATTATGCTCAAATATCAATCAAATTTTTAATTTGATTATGAGCGCTTCCTTTTAACGTATTTATTGTACAGGTATTCGGCATATCCAACGCTTACATAATCTGGAAATTTCCATTTAGGGTAATAAGTCCTTTGAATATATTTCAAAAAACTAAAGAATAGTATCGCAACTATCAAAAAAATACCCAGCGAAAGTAGAACGGCCCCAAACGCAATAAAAAAATTCATGTTAATTAGTGATTTATACCTAATACGGAATTAGTTATAAATGGTTATAGGTTTTTCCGGATGAATGTCATTTTTTTTATTACAAAGCTGATATATCTTGAAAAATAAAAGCCCCTCGCACTCGCTGCTTGGGGCTTTAAACCTAAACCTTATCACAATTAATAAGTGTGAACCACTTACCTTATGAGGGGGCAAATATATTGTACTTTGCTAAAGGTTGCAACTATGAAATGTAAAAAGGACACTAAACTTCATAAATTTTTCAGAAAAGTTAAATGTTTGCCCGATAGCTAATTGCCATTCTATAAAAGCTATATTCTCTAATTATGCTTAAATGTTATACAGCTCCGTTAACATTTCCAACCCCTAATTTTTTATATTTGATCTACCCAATCAACCATTATGAACTCAACAAAAGATCTTTTTCCACTGAATGAAGACCATAACCGGCGCAAATTTATTTTCAACCTAAGCAGAGTAGCAGCAGCTACCGCATTTTTAACAATGCCGCTTGCCGGCAATACGGCCGACTTTTTTAACGTAACGGACGATGTTACCGTAGGGCAGATCATCGATAAATTTATAGCCCAGATTCCGGGCGCTCCATTCCCCTCAACCGTTGATACGCTTAAAAGCGGCAGCATGGATATTAAGGTTACCGGTATTATTACCACCATGTTTGCCACCATTGATGTAATTAAACAGGCCATTGCTTTAAATGCCAATTTTATCATCGCCCATGAACCTACTTTTTATAACCATGCCGATGAAACCAACTGGCTGGCCAACAACGATGTGTACGAGTATAAAGCCCAACTGCTTAAAGAACATAAGATAGCCGTATGGCGCAACCACGATTATATCCACAGTCTTAAACCAGATGGCGTTGGTACAGGTTTGCTAAAGCAATTAAACTGGGCTCCTTTTTATAAGCCCGAACTGGGTAACGTGCTGGTGCTGCCTACTGCTACCTTAGGTTCATTGATTGGATACCTGAAAACTAAATTATCCATCAGCATGGTAAGGTACATTGGCAATCCGGCTCAAAGCTGCCAAAAAGTATTATTTTTACCGGGAGCCGCCGGCGGTAAAAGGCAGATAAGCGAGACCAGCAAGGTAAAGCCCGATGTATTAATAGTTGGCGAAATACAGGAATGGGAAACCGCCGAATATGTACGCGACGCGCAGTCCAAAGGCGATAACTTATCGCTGATAGTGTTGGGACACATAGCCAGCGAAGAGCCCGGATCGGAATTTATGGCGGGTTGGTTAAAAGAGCATTTTCCGGCTATTAAATCCGTTCATATCCCCTCCAAAAATTCGCTATCATTTGTTTAAACTAAATTGTTTTAGCATAATTGCAAACAACTATTATTAATAGATGTTGTTAAATTATCCAACATTACGTACAATTGCAGAAAAACTCGCTTTAATGGCCTGACTATTAATTATATGTTCATTTTACATTTATTATAATACCCCGATTTTGTAAAAAACGTATTGTTAACAATGACAGTTAAGGATACTTAAAGTTAGATTTTGTGCAAAAAGACAGTGTTATTAACGTAAAAATGGCAATTTTTATCTTTTAGATTACAAAGTGTTTTTTTTACAATAAGTTAATCATACTTTTAACCAATTTTTTTAATAAAACTTAATTTATGATCATAATTGCTKACGGTGGCTCAACTAAAACAAACTGGTGTCTGGTTACTGAAGAAGGTAAAAAAGTGTATTTTAACACAGAAGGTTATAATCCTTATTTTTCGAGCACCGCGTACATCATACAATCGTTAAACGAAAGTTTGCCTACCGATCTTGAAAAAGATGAAATAACCGAAGTTAATTACTACGGCGCGGGTTGTTCAACCCCTGATATGCGTAACGTTGTGAAGGAAGCTATGGAAGCGGTTTTCACCAAATCAAAGGTGAACATTGGTCACGATCTGCTTGCTGCAGCGCGTGCCCTTTTAGGTAACACCGAAGGCTTTGCAGCCATATTAGGTACCGGTACAAATACCTGTATCTATGATGGTAAGGACGTTGTTCAAAATATCGATTCGGGTGCCTATATCCTGGGCGACGAAGGCAGCGGATGCTACATTGGTAAAAAATTACTGGTTGATTACCTGCGCGGCTATATGCCCGAGCCTGTTCGCGCCCTGTTTTGGGAAACCTTTAAACTTACGCCCGATGATATCAACGAGCAGGTTTATACCCAACCGCGTGCAAACCGTTTTTGCGCCAGCTTTAGCAAGTTTGTTTATGATAACAATGTTCATATTGAATACTCACGTAACCTGGTGCGCACCTCTTTTGAGGATTTCTTCCGCAACCTGGTAGCACACTACCCCAATTATCAAAAATATACATTTAACTGCATAGGCTCGGTAGGTTACAATTTCCGTAACGTATTGGAAGAGGTAGTTACCGAAAACGGAATGGTTGTAGGTAACATCATCCGCTCGCCTATAGATAACCTGGTAAAATATCATTTGGAATTATCGCCAAGCTCTTTGTAAGGATTTTTTGACAAAAGACAAATGACTTTCAGACAAAGGACAAAAAAAGAAGGGCCGGAAATTAAGTTTCCAGCCCTTCTTTTTATTATCTGATTCGTCTTTATTTCAAGTCTTTGCTTTTTGCTCCAAAAAATCCTTTGTCTGACAGTCCCTTGTCTGAAAGTCCTTTGTCTGAAAGTCTTTCATCCGAAAATCCTTGTTCTTTGCTCCTTATTCCAAAATCTTTTGTCTGAAAGTCCTTTGTCCGAAAGTCTTTCATCCGAAAATCCTTGCTCTCTCTACCCCAAACTCATTTCCCCCTGGAAAATCTTGCCGTATTTACGTTTATCAAACTTGTACAGTTTGGCGGCGCGGTAGGATACGCCTTTTTGTTTTTCGTCCAGCTCTTTTAAAAAGCCATAGCTGAGCATTTTTTTGCGGAAATTTCTTTTATCCAGCTTTTTATTAAGCACCGCCTCATAAAGCGACTGCAATTGGGTAAGTGTAAATTTTTCTGGCAGCAGTTCAAAAGCTATCGGCTGGTAATGCAGCCTCCTGCGGATTTTGTTAAAACCGGTATTGAAGATCTCGCTATGGTCAAAAGCCAGTTTAGGCAGATCGTTAACCGGGTGCCAAATGGCTTTTTTTGCAAATTGGGTTACCGGTCGCAGCTCTTTTTGCCCGTTAATACGGATAAGAGCATAATAGGCTACCGTAATTACACGGCCCTGCGGGTGCCTGTTCACCTCACCAAAGGTATGAAACTGCTGCATATGCAGATCGCGCAGCCCGGTGAGCTCGTACAGAATGCGCTCTGCGGCATCATCAATACTTTCATCCTGCTCAACTATATAACCGGGCAGTGCAAACCAGTCTTTATAAGGCTCTTCGTTTCGCTCGATTAATAAAATCTTAAGTTCGCCGGCTTCAAAACCAAAAATTACGCAATCTATAGAGAATACGGAATCAAACTTGGGTAGCATTAGTTCCAAAATAGTTGTTGAGATTTAAGTTAACAGTTTAAATATAGGTTCTTAATTTCTAATCTAAAAAAAAACAAATAAATTTAATGGTGTAATTTACACACTGTATCTTCGTAGCACAAATTTAGTGATGTAAAAAATGCATAAAATTTCAAAACTTGCTGTTTTAACTTCTGGTGGCGATGCCCCCGGTATGAACCCATGTATCCGTGCGGTTGTTAGAACAGCGATTTACAATGGCCTTGAGGTAGTGGGGATAAGACAAGGTTACAAAGGCCTTATCGAGAACGACATGTACGACATGAACAAACGCTCGGTAAGCAATATTTTGAGTTTAGGAGGTACAATTTTAAAAACAGCCCGCTGTTTACCTTTTAAAGAAGATGAAGGTATGGCCGTGGCTTACAAACATTTAAAAGAGCATGGTATTGATGCCCTTGTGGTAATTGGTGGCGATGGCACCTTCACCGGCGCCCTGCGTTTTTCAAGAAAGTATCCTGATATTGCAGTAATAGGCGTTCCCGGCACTATTGATAACGATCTTTGCGGCTCAACCTATACCCTTGGCTTTGATACCGCTACCAATACCGTTATACAGGCTATCGACAAAATACGTGACACTGCTGATGCACATGACCGTTTGTTTTTTATTGAAGTAATGGGCCGCGACTCGGGCGCTATTGCCCTTCGCGCAGGCATTTCCTGCGGCGCCGAAGCCATTTTACTGCCCGAAAAGCAAACCGCTATTGAAGATCTTATCCAAAACCTGAAGGAAGGTCATATGAACAAAAAGTCTTCGAGCATTGTTATTGTGGCCGAAGGTGATAAAAACGGCGGTGTTTATGACGTTGCCAAAGCGGTACAAAAAGAAGTTAAAAACTACGACATTAAAGTAACTATATTAGGCCACTTGCAAAGAGGAGGCAGCCCATCAAGTTTCGACCGTATTTTGGGCAGCAGGCTGGGCTTTGCAGCAGTTAACGCTTTGATAGCCGGAGAATCACAAAAAATGGTAGGTTTGCAAGCTAATAACATTGTGCTCACCAGTTTGGAAGATGCGCTTAACCACCATGAGTTTAAACTGGAAGCAGACCTTTTACTCATGGCGGATATATTATCGATATAATAATTAATGATTGCAGTAGTTTACAGCGGATCGTATTTTGCACATTGGCGCCTGGCAGCTAAGGGAAGAACTATTGCTTCTTTTAAAACCAATGGCATCAATCCGTACTTTAACGACGAAAAGCACATACTGCAACTCCTCAACAAAAACATTAATCTTATACACCACGCCGAGCAAATAAAACGCATTTATTTCTTCGGCGCAGGTGCATCGTCTGACGAACGCAAGCAGGTGATCCATAATGCCCTATCCGCATTTTTCAAGTTTGGCAAGGTAAGTGTTGAGCACGATATTACTGCGGCAGCTATTGCCAGCTGCAAAAACTCGCCGGGTATTGTAAGCATTTGCGGCAGCGGCTCAAACGCCGCCTGGTACGATGGTAAAAAGGTTGAACCTAACAATTACGGCTTAGGTTACGTGCTGGCCGATGAAGGTAGCGGCAACTGGCTTGGCAGGCAGCTCATCAAAGATTTTATGAACGAAACCCTGCCGGCAAGCATCCGCAAAAAGTTTGTTCATAAATATGATGCCGACCGCAAAACACTTTTAGAGAAGGTTTACCGGCAAAAACAACCCACATTATTCCTGAGCTCGTTCACCGAATTCTACCTGGAAAACCGTACAGATAACCATCTCCAAAACGTCATAAAAAAAGGATTTAGCACGCTAATTTCGACATATTTATTACCTTTACATAAGCAACATCCCGAAGCCTCCATTTATTTTGTGGGCACGGTTGCTGCCAATTTTCAGGAACTTTTATATGAATCAGCGGCTGAAGCCAATCTTCAAATAGCCAACATTATTAAAGAACCTATAAATAATTTATTAACCTACTATTTAAATAAAAATTAAAAAAATCATGAAAATAGGAATTAACGGTTTCGGCCGTATTGGCCGCCTGGCATTCAGAGCCGCAATTGAAAGATCCGACATTGAAGTTGTTGGTATTAATGACCTGGTTGAGCCAGATTACATGGCTTACATGTTAAAATACGATTCAACCCACGGACCGTTCAAAGGCACTATTGCTGTTGAAGGCGGACATTTGGTTGTAAACGGTAAAACCATCCGTGTTACTGCTGAAAAGGATCCTGCTAACCTTAAATGGGGCGAAATAGGTGCCGAAGTGATCATTGAATCAACAGGCTTGTTCCTTACCCAGGAAACTGCTCAAAAACATATTGACGCCGGCGCTAAAAAAGTAGTAATGAGCGCACCAGCTAAAGATGATACCCCTACATTTGTAATGGGTGTTAATCATAAAGAATTGAAAGCCGATCAACACATCGTTTCAAACGCATCATGTACTACCAACTGTTTAGCACCCATTGCTAAAGTATTGGATGATAGCTTTGGTATTGAAGAAGGCTTAATGACTACTGTACACGCTGTTACTGCTACTCAAAAAACTGTTGATAGCCCGTCTGCAAAAGACTGGAGAGGCGGCCGTGGTGCTTACCAAAACATCATCCCTTCATCAACCGGTGCTGCTAAAGCAGTTGGTTTAGTTTTACCTCAGTTAAAAGGTAAATTAACCGGTATGTCGTTACGTGTTCCTGTTGCCGATGTATCTGTTGTTGACTTAACTGTACGTTTGAAAAAAGGGGCTTCTTACGAGGCTATCAAAGCAGCAATGAAAGCAGCATCAGAAGGCGAACTTAAAGGCATTTTAGGTTACACCGAAGATGATGTAGTATCTGAAGATTTTAAAGGTGATGCACGTACATCAATTTTTGATGCTAAAGCAGGTATCGGTCTTAATGATAACTTCGTTAAAGTGGTATCATGGTACGATAACGAGTGGGGTTATTCAAACAAACTGATCGACCTTGTTCAGGAATTAGGTAAAGTATAATTTCCTTTTCCCAATCTTAATTTATACCAAAAGCCCTGGCAATAGCCGGGGCTTTTTACTTATGCGGGTAATTGGCGGGTCACCCTGAGCCTGTCGAAGGGTCGCGCGCAGAGGCCTTAACCCGCTATGCTTCGACAAGCTCGAGCATGACAGCCCTTTTAGCAACGCCATTCTCTCCTATGACATAATTTCTTTTAGTCTTTTGCCCAAAAGTCCTTATTCCATTGTCCAAAAATCCTTTTTCCAAAGCTTGTCCGTCCGCTACCTGGTACCGCTGCTGTGCGGACAGGTGCGGACACCCCTTGAGCGCAAGTGTTGTGTTGCTGCCTGCGGGTTAACTCAATGTAACTTTACGACAAAACACGCCGTGAAGCACAGATCAGCCATCGATCAAAAAACCCAACACAAGACCTGCGCTGAAAGAACCTACTCGGTTTTCAAACTTTTAACCGGGTTCATCAATGCAGCTTTTACGGTTAATAACGACACCGTAACAAAAGCAATAATAAACACCACTATAAACGGTATAACAAACAATATCCAATTAATGCTGAGCCTGAACGAGTAGGTTTGCAGCCATTTGTTAATGGCATACCATGCCAGCGGCGCCGACACAACAAAAGCTACCACTACCAACACGGCGAAATCCTTATAAAGCAGTTGTAAAATATTGCTCACGGTAGCGCCCAGTACCTTACGGATGCCTATCTCTTTGGTGCGCTGTACAATGGTGTATGATACCAGGCCAAATAAACCCAGGCAGGCTACAAATATGGCAATGAATGTAAATATGCCAAACACCTGCCCAAAACGCTTATCAGCCTGGTATTGCTTGTTAAAATGCTGGTCGAGAAAGAAATAATCAAACTGATCATTTGGGAAATAGGTTTTCCAGTCTGTTTTTAACACACTTAATGTATGCTGAATATCGGCTGTGCTAATTTTAATAGATACCTGGTTACGCAAATCGGGAATACACCTAAAAATCAACGCGTCATAATCATCCCGTAACGATTGCTGGTGGAAATTATCAACAACACCAACAATGGTATAGGTTTTTCCCCAAAAGTCAATTTGTTTACCTACGGCCTGTGCGGGCTTATCAAAACCCATTTGGTGAATAGCCTTTTCGTTAAACACTACCGAAGCCGTATCCGTAGTAAACTGGGTAGAAAACTTGCGGCCCGCAAGCAGCTTCATATCGTAAAAAGTTAAGTATTCCTGGTCGCCGCCAATAACGCGGTATTGCTTGCCTTGCGACTGATCGGCACCATGAGGCTTAATGCCGCCCGCGTTCCATCCCACCGGTTCGCCGGGTACCGTGGTTGAAACTGTCATTCCTTTAATAGCCGGGTTAGTGAGAATGTTATTCTTAAAAGCCATCATATTGCGGTAAAACGAATCAATTTTGGCTATCGGCGGCTTAATCACAATGGTTTGATCGATATTAATACCCAGGCTTTGGTTTTGCATGTATTGAATTTGCCTATATACCGTTAACGAACCAATGAGCAGGAAAATTGATGCTGCAAACTGAAATACTACCATCCCCTTTCGCAAAATTATGCCCCGCGGCGATGCCGACAACTTGCCCTTCATTACTTCAACCGGCTTAAAGGATGATAGCACCATGGCCGGGTAAAAGCCCGAAAAGAACGACCCTACCAGCAATATGCCCGCCACCGTTATCCAAAACACCGGATTTAAAAACAGGCTAAAGCTGATATGCAGGCCCGATATATTGGCAAACACGGGCAGAAAAACAACAATGAGTATAACGGCAAGCAGCAGCGCCAACAGGTTAAGCAACCCCGCCTCCAGCATAAATTGTACAATAAGCTGTTGCTTTGCCGACCCTAATGTTTTACGTACGCCAACCTCTTTTGCCCGGCCTATCCCTTTGGCAGTAGCTAGGTTAATATAGTTTATCCAGGCTATAATAATTACAAATATGGCTATGCCCAGCAGCAGGTAAACAGCATTACCATCGCCATTGGGCTGCAGTTCATACATCAGGTTGGAGTACAGGTGAATACTGCTTACCGACTGCAGCGTATAAATACCGCTGTCGCCCGTACCTTTAAATTTATCATACGCTTTTTTTACAATGGGAATAAACTTAGCTTCCAGGGCCCTGGGATTAACACCCGGCTTAAGCAGCAAATAAGTAGTGCAGCCGTCATTTTGCCATTGGTTATCAATACCCGGCGCATAAATTTTTGACAAGGTTGCCCACGACTGCAAAAAATCAAGCTTCATGTGCGTATTTTCGGGCATATCCTCCATTACACCCGTAACCTTCATGCCCTTATCATTATAAGTAGTAACCATTTGGCCTACAGGGTTTTGGTTGTTAAACAGCTTTCTGGCCACACTGCGCGATATTACTACCGTATTAGGCTCGGCCAGGGCAGTTTTAGGGTCGCCGCTAAGCAGTTTGTACGAGAAGATATTGAAGAAAGAACTGCCCACAAAATAATTATTGGCTACGGTCATTTTCTGATCCTTATAACTCAGCAGGATATCGCCCGCCGGCGATAATTTTACCATATCTTCAATCTCGGGCAAATCGTTCTTAAATTCCGTGCCCGGCGCAAAAGCCCCGCCAGCCCACCGGGTACTTAATTTGCCATTATTATACCTATCCTGGTTAATGCGGTAAATGCGGTCTTTCTTTGTCTGAAAATTATCAAAGCTCAGTTCAAACGTAACATATTGCAAAATTAAAAGGCATGCAGCCATACCAATAGCCAGCCCCACAATATTAATAAACGAAAAGGCTTTGTTTTTAGTGAGGTTACGGAAAGCAACCAAAAGGTAATTTTTAAGCATAACACCGGGTTTATGCCAAAATTGAGGCTAATTACATGCCAATATTTTAATTAACTAACAATCAAATAGTTATATAAATATTCAAATTAAACAACCGTCTGAATTCGTTACAATCAGCGTGCGGGAACGAACATACCGGGCGATAGCAAAAAGGATTTCTAACATGCTGCGGTAGCCGGGGCTCTCAAGAGAGGAGAACAAAAAAATCTTGCTACTTGATACTTACTACTTGATACTTAACCAGGGCAATGCCTGCGGCCCGGGCTGTACATTCATACTGCGCAGGCCTTATCAGCCAGCCGGCTGACGGTATCCATTTCCATCCCTATTGYGAAACTGCAACCTGTCCGTCCGCTCCTCCGCCCCCACTATTTTGCGGACAAGCCGGACAGAAATGCATACAGTAGCCTTATTCTTAAAAATACCAAATCCTGCATTAATAAATATCCGGGTTTTGCATATTCGATACCTTGTACGCGGGCACACAAACCAAGAGACTCGGGGCAGCGAAAACGCTTGCGGTAAGGTAACTGGGGTATTGTCTATATAATATCAATAGTACCCAAATCCGTTTGTTAAAAGTAAGGTAAAAGGGCAAAGTAATGTCTCAACTGCCAATGTAATTACAACAATAATTCCAATTCTATTTTTGCCGGGCGGCTCTTCAGCCAAAGCTTGCAGCAGCGAAAAATATTTTTTATTTCTAATAAAATGAAAATATCCAAAGACCATTAAGAATATTGTAATTGGTACAAAAGTTGCCGATGCCAAAACATCGATGGTTTTTTTACCTGAATATTTTCCTAAAAAGAACATTATAAAAAATAAATTTGGACAGACAAGAAAAATTATAGCAAATAAAGCTTTCCATTCAGGCATGTCTTTGGGTCTCCATCTTGAAAACATAAGAAGATAGTATTTATATAAGTAAGTAAGCATTATTAATATCGTTTTTTATCCTGCTGTAGCAGGAGTTCATCATTGTGACCCGCGTGGCAAGTATATCCCATACCATCATTCAAATTAATGCCCACCAGTAGCCTTATTCTTAAAATTACAAAATCCCGCATCAATAAACATCCGGGATTTGTATATTCGATACCTTGCCTGCAGAGATATTTAATATAACACTTTTCTAAGGCATAACAATCCGCCCCCAAATAGTAACATTGAACTACACCAAATTATAACAAAGCAAACAACAATTGAGATCTTTGAAAGACTAATTTGTTCCGATAGTTGTTTTACTATTAAAAAATAATTTTTAGTATAAACACGTTTCAAAGTAACATATACAACTATTAAAATACCCAAAACAAGAGAGAAATAAGC
>NZ_JBFUKF010000146.1:0-12600 GCF_056400985.1 Mucilaginibacter sp. P4_G9
GTATATTAGTCTATATAGGGATACAGACAGCCTTACGGCATTACATACCGATATTCGTATCATGCCCAATTTGCTCGGTAGGAATATCCAGTTTGTAAATTTGGTATATGGAAAGCCGCTCTTTTTCTTCGAAGAAAAGAATATTACTGTATTTATATATAAATGGAAACTAAATAATATTAAAGTCAGGTGCGAGATCCATTTTTATATGGACAAGGTGTTTTTCGTTAATCATAATTATCAATCTCAGACCGGGCCGGAAAGGGATTTTGTCATTAACTCCATATTAAAAAAGTATTTGACTCCTGCAGGTACCTATGATTTAGCGGACAAAAAAATCATGGATAGAAATCATAACATGATAGTAGTTAGTGAACTTATGGGCCTGAAAATTAATTATTTCAGCACAAAAAGTTCCGAATGGTTCAAAAAAATGTCGTCAGAAATTGAAGATAAAATACAAGTACGTAAAACACTCGATCAATTAAAAGAGCGGCGGTTTTTGGCCCATATTTAACCACAGTTCTAATAACGGGTTTGCCGGCAACCTGCACGGTTTTCCTTGGTATTACCCCTTTACACCATCAAATTGTTGAATATAGTATTGCGGTTTTAAATACCGTGTATATTAAAGTGTATCTAATTACGCGGGCATTAATAGCGTCATGTTGATTGTTTGTTTTGGGCATCATGTAGTTTGGAAACTACATGCATAGGGTTCGTCCCCGACCTCGAACTACAGGAATTGATTTTTCTTTTTTACTTTCGCAAAAAATTATTCTGAATGAAGGAGCAACTACTTACGTTAATTACCGCATCCCAACAAGGATCGGTGCTGTTTAGCGAAGTTATAAAATTGATTGAAACGTATTACAATCATCAACCAACGGCCTTTAAAAATGGTGATGTTTACAACCAGGCTACACAAAACCAGGGGAGTGCAAAAGTTTTTGCCTGCGCCAAACTCAACAACTTAAGCGCAGCAGACACACTCTATTTATTTGCCGAGCATTACCAGTCGGTATTGGCTAATCCCGACGCAACAGACCATCAAAATATAAGGCAGTTTATGGCCCATGGCTGGCCTGGCGTTGTTTTTGAAGGCGAGGCGCTGACCGCGAGATAATAGCGGTTTAGGTCTTGGGTTTACTTAAATACCCGATAGGGGGATTTTTGAACGCCGAGTAACTAACAATAGTACGGTGAAAATACCGACCATAAGCATAATGGTTCGAAGTCGAGATCGAACAGCGGGGGGTAATAATATTTATTTGTAATAAGCTACCACTGATTTGCTGCTTAAATTAGTATCACTTCCAGGCTGATCATAATAAAACCGGGCCTCATTAAATCCATCCGCCTGGTAAAGTCCAAATTGTTCTAACAGCAATGCGCTCAGATCTACAGACGATACCCCTAAGTACTTGGAAAAATCAGGGAGTTTAACAGGTGTAAGATAGCCCGCTGCTGGCGAGAATAAACTAAGTTGCAGATATTTGTTAGAAGTAAGATCGGTAAAATTAGCAAAGTAATAATCGGAGGTGCCTGTAATTGATGGTTTGAAATTAGCCATTGATGTTCCCGGCTTTAAAAACGAGGGATCAAAAGTATTGATCCTGGTGGGGATGCCGGCTTGTACTTGTTTAATGGAATAGTATAAGTCACCTATTCTGTAATTGGCAACTGTGGTATACTGCTGAAAAGGTTCATTGGGGTAATAAAAGTCGAGCTGGTTTGAACTGCTGCTGATGCGGCCAAAAGCATATGTGTTATCTGATGATTTATCTTGTTTAGCATAAACACTCAAATAAAAACTGTCGCCTGGTGCGGTATAGGTTTTTATAATTGGCAAACTGGTTACTTTGCTGAGATCAAGGTTATAGTCTGTTGTTCCGGCTGGTATTGTAAAGAAATTGTAGGTCACCTTGTTGTTTTTTAACATTTGTACCCATAGTTTGCCTTTATTCGAACATTGTATTGGTGGCAAAGAGCTACTATCGGCCGGAGTATTAATTTCTGCCCGACCCATATCAGTGCTTATTTCTAATTTATCAAACCCAGATGCGTTTTTTAAATGCAACTTTAGCGTTGAGAAAGGCGGAGTAGTATAAGTTCGGGTATTAACGTATACACTTCCCTTTTTTACCTGCAGGTAACCGATGATATTGGGGACTGTGTGTATGTCATCCGAAATTCTTATCTCATAAAAATTAAAACGGTCTTTAGTAAATGGTTCTGTTGTTGAAAGTTTAAAAGATTTTGTGCCGGGTATATATTTCGTTTCAGCTAATATCTTTCCGGTTTCATCTGTAGCAACCAAATAAGCAGTGCTGCCTGCATAGCCACCTATTATATTCAACGTGAGCAGTGTGCTTGACACTACAGACACATCGTTATAGGCAAACGGACTAAAAACAACCTGCAACGTGCCTTTATTGGCCACTACTGCCATGTTGTATTGGTTAAGTGTAACGATGCTTAACCGTTTGCTAACCAGCTGACCGGTTTCTTTTGAAACAAAGGAGATAGCGCCTTGAACCCCGTTTTTTATATAGAGGTAATAGAAACCGTTACTAAGGCCGAGTTTATAAACAGCTGGTCCGGCATCTGCCTTAAATGTCGGAATGGCTTTATCTTTAATAAATTTCTGATCTATCGTTATCAGTCCGTCGTTACTGGTAACGGTTAATGAAACAGCCTCTTTGTTATCAACCGTATATGATTTAACCTGTCCTTTAAAACGCAAAAAGGTATCGGCAACGGCCGAAGGGTTTCCAGCAGATATATTTATATCATATTTACCCTTATCAACTATTTTGGCGTAAGTAGCAATATTTTTAAGATCGGTGCTGTCCTTTACACGGGAGGCAACAGAATCCTTTGCATCTTTTAAATCAAATTCGAGCACCAAGTCACCCCCTACAACGTTTTTCCAGGTACTGTTAATAAATGTAGGGTAGCTGATATCTTTAATGGTTATCTGGGGCGTAACCGGTACAGGATCCGTGGTTGAATCGTGTTTTGCACACCCGGAAAATATAAAGAGTATGGCTGTTATTAAAGGAAAATATTTTTTCATTTCGATAAGGTTTCCACTAAAACTTAATTTAGGTTGTTGTTTTTAAAGGCATATGTGTGCTTAACCACCGAGCCGGTTTTAGTTACAATTGCTGTTAAATTGTATTGGTTATTTGCAGCTACAGTTACGTTGGCAATAAAAAGATCGCCGCTACTGGCTTCGGTAAATGTTACCTTGCCTGCCTTTGATCCCGAAACGTAAATAAAATAATAGTCATTGGCTACACCTAAATTATACGTTGTGTTTGTTCCGGCCGGGATAAATGTTGGTACGGTGGTGCTATCTATAAGTTTTTTGCTTATGGTAATAACACCATCGGTAGTAGTGGCCTGCATATTAATGGCAACATCTTTATTTATCACTACATTTGTAGCAAGCGCGTTAAATCTTATAAAGGTATCAGCTACCGCTGTGCTTTTTGTTTTTAATGATACATCATAAGTACCTGAAATTACCGGTTTGGTATAAGTGGACAACTTACTAAGGTCCAGGCTATCTGTTAATGAAGACACGGTTAACGTATCGGTGTTTTTTGCCGCGAAACCTATACTGGCCCGCCCGCCTAAAACTTGTTGCCAGGTACTGCTTATAACAGCGTTTATAGCCAGCTTGAACGAAACTTTAAATGTTTTAGAATTTACGGGCGTTTCAGTATGATTTTTAGAGCAGCCGCTACAAATAATAGCTGAAGCAAAAATTGCAGTTATAATTTTTTTCACTTGTGACGGTTTAAATTATCGGAGTTAGGGGTTTAGCCATATTCCGATGCCAATTTAATAAATATTTGGAAATTTTAATAGCAGCGAAATGACTATTCCGAAATCTTTATTTATAATAGACGGGGTGGTTTTTATGATTAGTAGTTAATACACCTGCCTTTATATTCTTAATAACACCAACATATTATTAAAAATAAATATGGCGGTTTGCATTGATAAAATATTTACATATTATTATCTTTAGCTTATTAATAAACCAAATATCTTGTCCTATGAAAACAATAAGAATATTGTTGTTGGCAGTACTGCTGCCTTTTGTTGTCGATGCGCAAACGGCGCAATCCAAAAAAACATACAAACACTTAGCCGGTTCAGGGAGGGAACATCACAAAAACGACAGCCTTGTACGCGGCGTTTCGTTTAGTGTTTTTGTAGCCTCGGTTGCCGATTTTGCCGACAGCACCAAAAAGCCGCTTGCTCAAACTGCCTGGCAATTATGGAAAGACGAAAAATGGGCCGAACTGGAGCAGTTTTTCAGCACAAACAACCTCAATGGCGGCTGGCCCCCAAACCGTGGCGCGCTGTCGTTAAAAATAATTACGCTGCAGGGCGGCCAGTTGGTTGACCGCTATGGAGGTTATTACGATGCCGATAGTGTTTTCCAGGACAAGGGCACCTTTGTATCATTTGTAGGTGTGCCGTTGCCGCAACGCGCTTTACCCGATAAAAGCTTGCAATCGCCATACAGGGTTTATAAACTTGTAAAGCCTATTGACAGTGTAAAAAGAGGTCAGATTATCCCCTGGTTTAATAAGCCCGGTTTAGGTATCCAGTATGAATTACCTTATAATATCAACGATCTGAAAAAAGGAGGCTATATTGCCGAACAAAAAGATAAAGAACGGCCCCAAAAATGATAAGCAATTATAAAAAGGCAAAGTCGCTCATATTTGATGGCCCCGAACAGGAGATACTGCACAAAACATTCAATTTGAGCCGTGAAACCGGCCTGATCACCGCCATAAAACTGAACGACTTTGCCAATAATACCCTCGAAGAGCTACAAGGCGCTATCAGTGCCGCCGACTTTGAATTCATTAAAAAAACCGGAGCTTTTGTTACCGATGGCGGCTTCCTGAACCTATACAAGGGCAGCAATAACCTCAGGCTGTATTATCATAAAAAAGGTAATATTATAGTTGTTTTTGCCTACGGTGAATTTCAACCCGGCCGTTATATGCTTTACCTGGAAGGCTTTTGGATAGTTGATTAGCTATCGAATCCGTTGTTAGAGTTGTTTCCATAGGTGTTCGGAAGATTAAAAAAGCGGGGGATGTGCGATTCCTTCCTTGGGGAAGGAGGAGGAAGGGGTTTTACGGGTGATAGGACCGCTGCTATTCAAGCGTAAAAGTCTGGTATAGAAACACCTCCCGCTGTTCGTCGGAGGCTTCAGCTGGGAGAATGAAATGATCTTATCCAAAGTTTCCTATCTTACATGGCCTAAATTAATCAGAGATGAACGCTACCAACCATAACCTAATAGTTGCCTCAAACCTGGTGAGAGCATCTGCGTTTATTAGCGCGGTTGCCTATTTTATAGTTAAGCCTAAGCCAGGAATGCTCGAAGAACTCCTCGTTCTTGTCCTCACTATTCTTATCGCACATTTAATACGAAAAGGATACAGATGGACCAAGTGGGGGTTGCTCTTTCTATCAATAATATCTGTTCCCCTGTATATCATAAGTCTATTTGTGCTGAAGAAAAATGTGCTGTCAGAATTACCTAATATCGTTATAAGCCTGTTAGAAACAGGAGCTGTTATATACTTGTTTTTGCCTTATAGGGAGCTTGATTATGATGAAAGTGAAGCATAGGCGACAGTAACGGATGTGACGGCTTACTTCACAGCTAAAATTATCATGATGGCTCATAGTGGTTCGAAGTCGGAGACTTCGAACAGCGGAGGAAGCTAAGAATAGTAGTAATTATGTTCCCCGGGTAACTTGTAGATTTTTTTGCTTTGTTCGAGCTTTAGTATTTCGGTCTCTATGAACTGTTTGGTATAATTTTTTTTATACTTTGTTTGAGAGTCGGCGAATYTCCATAGCCTCCAGGTATCAAAGCCATCGATACGATCATCTTCCCCAAAGTCAAAGTCAATAGTTTTATCGTTTAATTCTACGGCCAGTCCTAACCCGTGAAAGGAATATTTGGCAGTTGGGCCTATTTTACCGGTCTGAGGATAAATTCCTTCCTGCCATGCACACAGGAGATCTTTCCTGCTGTATTTCTTGTAGAATAATTCAACTACTTCTTTGACAGAGTTCTGAAAATCTTTTATCAATCTCTCAATGTCGGCCATATAAATTAATTCTAAGATTTGAGGGATTGTGCTGAGTGTAAATATAGTTGATCGACTTGTATTTATGTGAGAAAATCATCGCTTGTTCTAAATCAGGATCATTATAAGTGACAATTTGTTGATGATCCCGTTTTTCAAAAAGGCTTTAATAGCCACTGTTATCATGTAAAGTTGTTACGGTTATAATCGGGTGTTAGATGCAATATCCAGGCTTAGGCTGGTGCGGTGAAAACACCGACCAGAGGTTAGCGGAATGATTCAGTTGCTGGTTATTCGCTGAAAACTTGTAGGCGGATAGCCGGTCCAGCGCTTGAAACTTCGCGTAAACGCACTGAGTTCATTGTAACCAAGCATATATGATATTTCTTTAACCGAATAATCCCCTGTTTGTAGATAGTCTGTTGCAATAGATTTCTTAACCTCATCCGCCAGTTGTTGGAAGCTTATGCCGCCATCTTTAAGTTTTCTTTGCAAGGTACGTGCGCTGCTATTGAAATTCGAGGCGACGTCATCCAGTGACGGTACACCTAAATATGAGTTGGCAATCATATAGTCGTAAATGCGGCTTTTCAAAGTTTTTGAATTTTCATTCATTTGCAAAGCCTTGCTACTAATTTGTAAGAGAAACTGTTGCATATCGTAATTAGCAGTTATAATTTCCAGATTCCAATATGCTTTATCAAAGGTTATTCTATTTGATGTTGCGTCTGCAATCGTTTTACAACGCATCACTCTATCATATTCAGACTTATATTTAATCGGTCGGGCGATGGATACTTCCAGGGGATGCAATTTACGCATTACCAGTCCATCAAGTTCATGTATTACAAAGACCATCAGAAAATCCAACACCTGTGTAATAGACGAAATCTGTTGCCAATCGGTAATTTCTGATTTAAATTCTATAGAAAATGTTTCATTTTGTTGCTCAATAGCTAAAACGAAGGCGGTGGTTATCAGTGGTGTAAATGATGCTGCAATGGTTAATGCACTACCAACATTGTCGCTGGTTTTTATAAGTTCCCCGACAATTCCAAGGGCAGAAAGCTGAAGCGATTCACCAAAATGAAGACCAAATAAATCATCTTTACTTATATGGACTGCATTAATCCACACATCTTTTATCTGCTTCTCAGTAAGTGGTTGTTCATCATTTCTTAACTGGCTCATTGAAATATTCGCAAGCCGGCATAAATCATCAGGTGAACATTCCCTTTGTGCCAAGTAGCCTAATAATCCGATTATCAATTTTTTTTGTTGGTCAGCCATAGTACAGATAAAATTACTATCCCTAAGATTCTCGAACAAATTTTGGCGTAAAATGGTAAGCCTTTTTCTTTTAATGGTAATTCCTGGAAGGTTCAATATCTGATCTTTGAAAATATTAAATCACTAAACTTCATAAATTGTCATGGAAAACAACACAAAACAAGTAGTAGTAAATTTTTTAAACGCAGTTCAGGCTGTCGACTTGGGACAACTGGAAACTTTATTACACCCTGAAATACAGTGGAAGCAACCAGGTAATAATCAATTGTCTGGTGTAAAAAATAACCGCGATGAAGTATTTCAGATGGTTGGGAAGATGTTTGAATTATCAAACAATACCATAAAATTAAATGAGTACAATTCTATTTCCGTAAATGGCGACAAAGTAGCCTGTGTACTTCACTGGCAGGCTCAAAATTCCCTGAAGTTGCTGAATGTAATAAACATTGATCTCTACACTGTTAAGAATGGCCAGATTCATCAAGCTKAAATTTTTACCGAAGACGAGGAGCAGGAAGATGATTTTTGGGGCAAGTAAAATCAATGCGGTATAAATTTGCAGTTCTTCAGGGCGTTTTGTTGAATCTAACAGAATTCATATAAATTATATCCTGCAAGAACTGCAAATTATCATACTCACTACCCTGTTCAACACTATACATATCCTTCCATCAATAATATAGCATTTAATCATATTTCAGCTACGCCAATCCCTATAAATAATGGCCATCGAAAATTAATTTTATATATTTTGTCACAAACGGTCAAGAGGCAACTCTTCCGGTAAATATTATGAAACAAAAAATTCAGTTCAAAAGCGAAGGATTAACTCTGGTCGGCGATCTTTATATGCCAGAAGCTTATGATCAATCGAAAAAATGCCCGGCAATTTAGTGGGCGGCACCATCTTGGCGCAAGTCTTGTGATGTGGAATAGCGCGCCGGCTGACTTGTGACCCAGTTATAAATTGGCAATCTCCTAATCCTATAAATCAAGGTTCAGGCAAGAAACGCATTCGCACACCGGCTTTGCAAACATTGCTAATTCTGCATTGTTGTTTCCATATGAAAAAGAGAACGATGCCCATAGAGCCGGATGAAATGCCGGTTACKCCCGAAAGGCCGGAAATACGGCAACCAACCGATCCGGGTGAGCCACAGGTACCCGAAGAAGGACCCGAAAATATACCGCAGGAAGTGCCGCCGGCAGAAAAACCCGAAATCAGTACACCTGATACTACACCTCCGCCAGAAAAGTAAATAGTTAGCCTGGTTTTTATACCCGGCTGGTCGAAATGTCTCACCTTAGAGGCTGTCTAAAAATAAAAAAACAAAYCGTCATTGCGAGGAGGTACCAGGAAAATCCTGGAAAAAATGGGGATGACGTGTTTGCTTTGCGAGTAGTGGGCCGGTCACCCTGAGCCTGTCGAAGGGTAGCGCGCAGAGGCCTTCACCCGCTATGCTTCGACAAGCTCAGCATGACAGCCCTTTTTTAACAATCATTCTACCTCCCACAACGAGGAGCATCTTTAAAAGTATATTGATAATCAATCGCTTACAGACACGTCATTATAAGGTACGAAGCAATGACGGTTTGTAAATTGCTGATTATTAGCGCTATTTTTAATATAATCTATGTCATTGCGAGGCACGAAGCAATCGCATGCTATACAGAGCGGACCTGCACCGTTCGCGATTGCCGCGCTGCGCTCGCAATGACATGGGTGTTTTGAGGCCCGAAACCCAGCCTCACAATGACGATAATGTTTGTAAGCCTTACTGTCCCGCCTTTTTCAAACTATCTGCTTTTGCCTTCTTCGCCTTATCCTTAAAAAAACCTTTCAGGAAAAAGTTGTGTTGTACCGCTTCCAGGTCGTCGTTGAGTTTGATGGAGCTTTGTTGCAGGTAGTTTAGGGTGGTTTGTACCTGTACTGCGCCTTTGGGGTCGTTAAGTAATACACCAATGGCGTTATCTGTTCTGTTCAGCTTGTCGCTGGCTTTGTTGAGGTTATTGGTTAGGGTTGATGCATTGTTGGCGGCGCTTTGCAATTGGTTTACCGCCTGCCTTATTTTGTTGAAGGTAGCGGTATCGGTAAGCAGGTTATCGGCAAGACCACCTTTGGTATTCATTTTATTGCTGAAATGATTAAGCTGTACGGCCATTTGGGCCGCGCTTTGGGTAGCTGCCTGTAAGTTAAGCATCGAGGCGCGTAACTGGTTGGCCATGGTATTATCGGCCATTAAAGCGCCAACGGTACCTTTACCGGCCAGTATCTGGCGACTCAGGGCTTTAAAATCGGTGGTTATGGCAAGCAGGTTCTGGTTGTTTTCCTGCAGTGTTTTCAGCAGATCATCGGTCGACAGCATTTTTTCGGCTTGTAGCACATCACCATCCTGCACCTCGGGCGCCTGCGGACTGCCGCCATCTATCACAATGATCTTATTACCTATTAAACCATCCGAGCTGATTTTAGCCTGGGCATTGCGGTGGATGTATTGCTGGGAGGCTTCGTCGATATTCATAAAAACCTGCACTTCGGAGGGGCCTACAAATTTAACCGCGCTGATGGTGCCTACCTTAACGCCCGAGAACCACACGTTGTTGCCCTTTTTTAGCCCCGCAACATCGCTAAAAACCGAGCTGAGCTTTATGTTTTTTACAAAAGACTTTTGCTGGCCGCCAAGGGTGAATACGCCAAGTATAAACAGGATTAAGCCTAAGGCTAAAAATATGCCTACTATAATTGCTTTTTTATTTTCTGATGAATCCATGATAATGGTATAATGTCTTTTTTTTACTGTATAAAGTTGTAATCAAAAAAAGGTTTAACCCGGCTATCGTCGGTATTAAATACTTCTTTGAAGGTGCCTGTACGCTGAAAGCGCCCGTCTAAGAGCATCGCTATGCGGTCGCCGGTTTGTTTGGCGCAGGTTAAATCGTGTGTTATAATGATGGATGATGTGTTGAAACGTTCCTGTACTTCGTTAATCAGGTCGTTGATCTCGATGCAGGTAATCGGGTCAAGACCGGCGGTGGGCTCATCATACAGCATAATCTCGGGCTTAAGGATCAGCGTGCGCGCTATCCCGATCCGCTTACGCTGCCCGCCCGAAAGCTCGGACGGCATCTGGTTAATGGTTTGCGACAGGCCTACAGCATCAAGCACTGTTTCAACCGCGGTGTTGATCTCCTGGCGGGTAATGCCCTTGCGGTTGCGTACCAGCGGAAACTCCAGGTTTTTGCGTACCGTCATACTATCGTACAAGGCGCTGTTTTGAAAAGAGAAGCCTATCCTGATGCGCAGCGCCTGTAATTCTTCTTCGCTGATGTGGGCCAGGTTATGGCCCAGTACATTAACCTCGCCTTTATCGGGACTTAGCAAGCCGGATATGATCTTGATCAAAACAGATTTTCCAGAACCCGACCGGCCCAGCACCACCAGGTTTTCTCCCTGGTACAGGTCAAGGTCGATACCGCGCAAAACGGCGTAATCCTCAAAGGCTTTTTCGAGTCCCCTTACGCTGATAACCGGGTTGTTGTGGTCTGCTTTTACTATTTTCTTCTCCATATCTCCCTGTAATTAACGGAACCAGCTGGTTATCTGTACTATAATAATCTCTTCAATAAATACCAGGAACATGGCGGTTACCACGGCTCCGTTGGCGGCCTTGCCCACACCCTCGGTTCCTTTGCTGGAGTTAAAGCCCTGGTAGCAGCCCACTATGCCAATGGTAAACCCAAATACAATGGATTTTACAAGCGATGCCACAAAATCGGTATAAGTTAATGGATCAAATACTTCCTGTATAAACGTGCTCCAGGTAGTGCCCTCGTTTTGGTTTACATTTAAAAACCCGCCAACTATAGCAATAAAGCCGGTATAGGTTGATAAAATGGGGATTGTAAGCGTAGTGGCCAGCACCCGGGTACACACCAAAAATTTAAAAGGTTTGGTGCCCGATACTTCCATGGCGTCTATTTGCTCGGTTACACGCATGGAGCCCAGCTCGGCGCCAATGCTTGAGCCAACTTTACCCGATGCTATCAATGCAGTTACCAAAGGAGCCAACGCCCGCATAATGGCTATAGAAACCAATGACGGCAGCCACGACTGAGCCCCAAATTGTGAAAGCGACGGTCTTGATTGCTTGGTAAATATAACCCCTACAATAAAGCCGGTTACGGTTATTAATGTAAATGAGCGTACACCTACTTCAAAACATTGTTTCATTACTTCTTTAAGCTCAAAAGGCGGCATAAACGCCTCCCTGAAAAAGCGGAGAATGAACTGGTTAATACGGTACAGGCTGATAAAAAAATCGGTAACACTTTGCCTGAGTTTCGACCTTTTTTTTATTACTGCCGGTGTGCTTTCTGCTGTATCCATTAAATATGGGGTAGTAGTTTTTGATTCTTTTTTGTTATGGTTAATCTACAACAATTATTCACTATTTGTTTGCTGTGAATATATTATAGGACATAATGTTAAATTGTTATGACCAATGCTTTATGCGCTGCCTAATAGCATCAATTAAGTGCCTGCCTTTACCCCGCATAATTGTGTACTTTAAGTACTGACCATTTGGGTTAAAAGTTAAAATTTTATTTTAGGTGCAAACCTAAATGTTACAATTTATATGAGCGTTAATTAAGTGTAAAAATTTGTCGCATAAATGACTACTTTTTATAGATTTTTCTCGATTTTTCTATGATTTTTCTCATTTTTTTGATGTTTTATATACACATAAATTGCCTGGAAAATAGCTGCTTTTTATGGTGATCTGGCAGATAAGTTGATGAGATACACTGAAGAAAATTATTCAAAATTTACAAAAATGATGGATAGTTGATATTTGTTTGTTAAATTCGTATCAATATTTTCTTCTATTTAAACCTGTACAATTTATGCCTGCAAGTAATGTGATGCGCGAAATAACGCCGCTCACCCCCAGCGATTGCTTTACCATTTTTTCGAGAGCTAAAAAAAAGTTCGATTTCCCGCTGCATTACCATGATGAGTATGAGCTTAACCTGGTTATTAATGCCAAAGGCGCCAGGCGTGTGGTAGGCGGCCATATTGAGGTGATTGATGATGTGGAGCTGGCCCTGGTGGGCCCTAATTTGTACCATGCCTGGTTTACGCACCAATGCCAGAGCGAGGAGATTACGG
>NZ_JBFUKF010000147.1:0-12488 GCF_056400985.1 Mucilaginibacter sp. P4_G9
CATTAAAGGTGTTATGGTCTACCAGCTGAGCTACGGAATCAAAATTCAACTTTTGCGGCAATTATGCCGTTTCTGTTCTAAAGAGATTCAAGTCTGGTTTTAAATAAGAAAAGCCGGCGTTCAAAGGCTTTTCGTGATCCCGCTGGGATTCGAACCCAGGACCCCAACATTAAAAGTGTTATGCTCTACCAGCTGAGCTACGGAATCAAACTTTTAACTTTTTCGGTAATCATACCGTTTCCGTTTAAAGTGGTGCAAATATAGGGCGATTAATAATATGATGCAAGTGCTTTTTGCAATTAATTGTAAAGTATATGTTAAGCTATTAATTGCCAATAAACTACATTTTAAATACCGCAATTTTACCCTTGTCGCCGGCCAATAAAACCAGTTTTCCACGTTTTGCTTTGCGGCAAACGTTAAAGCTGGTGGCATCAACTTGCTTCCACGATTGGCCCTGGGTTGTTGATATATTACTGCCCGATGTTCCGGTTGATAAATAAATCCCGCCCTTAATCCTTTCAACGCATGATTGAAAGCCCGGCGGGCCATTTTTTGTCAACTCATATTGATCATCCACCTTACTGTATTTGCAGCTTACCGAGTCAGCAATCTTATCTTTTGCATAATTACCCCCCACGGCTACTAAAAGATCATCAGATATAGAAAATGCGCCTTTGCTGCCTGCCCCCTGGGCCACGGGCAAACTTTTTGCCTGCCATTGCGGTTTGCCGCAATTACATAAACGCAAAAAACGGGCAACCGTACCCCCGCTTGCTATCACAACGCCCAGGTTTTTACTTACCCGCAAACAAGTGCCACTTGCCGCAAATGCTGCTTCACCAGGCATAGCATCGGGCGTATTTTTCATTTCGCTCCAGGTTTCGCCRCCGTCTTTGGTTTCCATCAGCAAAAATTTGTTGTTGATCGGGTCGCCTAAAATATAGCCATGTTTGGCATCGGCAAAATCCATGGCATCAAAAAAGTAAACACTATCGATTTTGCGGTATTTTTCCTGCCAGCTTTTACCTCCGTCGGTGGTTTTTAAAACCAGCGCCGGCGTGCCCGAGCTCATAATCACCGCTTCCTGCTCGTTAAAAGCTTCAATATCCCTAAAATCGGCCTTTTCGTATCCCTTAACCTGCTGCCACTTCCATGTTGTTCCGCCATCGTTAGTGATGGCTATATGCCCCTTGCTGCCGCTGATCCACGCAGTTTTATCATCTATAACCGATAGCCCCCGGATACTTGTAGGTTTATCCTGCTGCAAAATAGTTATGGTTTGTGCCGACGAGATTAATGGCAAAACAAATAAAGCACTGAGTATAAGCTGGTAAAATCGTTTCATTAATTTGTGTATAAATATCAATATGGTTCCTAAATTAATTGTTAGCAAGCCAAGTAACAACAACCTGCCGATTTTTATATTTATTAAGTTGCTTTTTGACAGAAACGATTATATTTGCACGCTTGTTAATAAAACAACAGGCCCGGATGGCGAAATTGGTAAACGTTGCGGTCTCAGAAGCCGTTGAGAATTGTCTCTTGAGAGTTCGAGTCTCTCTTCGGGCACGCCGGAATTGAAGTTGAAAGTCTTAAGTCTTAAGCCCAAAAGTGAAAATTTTAGGCTAATGACTTAAGACTTTAGACTTAAAAATGCCCAGGTGGCGAAATTGGTAGACGCACCATCTTGAGGGGGTGGCATTCGTAAGGATGTACGAGTTCGAATCTCGTTCTGGGCACTCGCAAAAATCTTCATATATTCCCCCTTACCCCTATCGGCTATAATAAGCAGCCCCGGCAAACATCTTTAAATGTTAGCTGTAACCTATATATACACCAAACACTCCTGATGCAAAAACAATTATTTTCCGCGTTAATTGCCTTGTTTACAGCATTTACGGTAAATTCTCAAACCCGGGCGGGCCATCAATATAAGGATCACGTTTTCCCCAATGTTGATATTAAACAAGAGCTGAGTTATAATCCACTTGCCTTACCTGCCGCCGACAAGGAATCATACTTATTTGATCTTTATCAGCCCAAAGGCGACCATTCTACAGCAAGGCCATTAATTATATGGATGCATGGCGGAGGTTTTAAATATGGTTCAAAAACAGCCAAAGGGATCCAGATATGGAGTAAGGATTTTGCCCAACGCGGTTATGTTTGCGCGGCAATTAATTACCGCTTAAGTAAAAAGAACCCGGCATTACATTTTAACCAGCTGCAAAATAGCTGTTATTATGCCGTACAGGATGTAAAAACCGCCATCGAATATTTTAAACAGCATTATGCAGAATACAATATAAACCCGGATAAAATTATCCTGGCGGGCAATTCGGCCGGAGCTATCATAGCATTGCAGGCCGCCTACAGCAGCAATGCCGAGCTTTCCAGGCGTACAGGTGTAACAGATTCAACCACGACATCAAAACCCAACGACAGGGCCCGGATTGCCGGCATCATTAACTTTTGGGGAGGCTTGTTTGATATCCGCTGGTTAAAAAACGCGCGGATACCTATTGTGAGTGTTTATGGCTCAAATGACCATATTGTAAAACCTGCCCAGGCTGATACTGGCTTATATGGCAGCATCGCTATTCATGAAAAGGCCGATGCCTTACAAATTCCCAATGCCATAAAAACATTTAAAGGCTTTGGCCACGAACTGCAATGGCATTTTAATCCCTTATTGGGGGCTGGCAAACCCGCGCAAAAAAGATGGCTGGAAGCTGCCCAGTTTGCCGCGGATTTTTATTACGAGATATTATTTAAGAAACCAGCGTAAACAATTATTTAATTTTGACGTTGCTGTATTGAAAATGCTTAAAACTAACTAATTACATATTATGAAATTAACAAGGATAGTCACAATTGCTACGTTAGCTATTTTTAGCTTACAGGCTTTGGAAGTATCTGCCGAAGAGCTGCCTGCTGTTGCAGAAGCATCTGTTTTACAGATTAAACTACCGCCACCCCCACCACGACCGCCGGCACCACCAAATCCATTCAGGAAGCGGCATCACAGGCGTCATCGCCGCCATAGGAGCGGAGGCTTGCATATAAAACTTCCGCCAAGACCACCGGCACCGCCAAACCCGCTTAATTTACCAACACCACCACGGCCATAAATATATAAGCCCCCGATCATATCAGGGGCTTTTTATTTAGGTTTATTTATTTTTTATCGAGGTTTATTTATTTTTATCGAGGTTTATTTATCTTTTATTGAGGCAGGTTATAAAAGAAGTTTTCGGTAACAATTTTACCATCCTTAACCTCGTAAACACAAACTTCGCTCATTGTGCTGCGGCCCTGTCCTTTGTAAGTAACATCCATATCCATGGTACATGAAAAGAAATTACCACTTACAATTGGATCAGATATCTCGCCGCTATGAATCTCTTCAACCATATCATACCATTGCTGATTTTTGGCCAATGCCGCTTCCTTACCTTCTGAAAGTTCCATCTGCGAACCTTTTGGCTCATGGCTCACAACATTATCGGCATAAAGCTCATTTATGGCATCTAAATTTTTGCCTTCGCGGCAAAACTCAACTAATTTTTCAGCTACTTCCTGTGTGTTCATTTTTATAGGTTTTAATTGGTTATTATTGGTATAAAGTTATCTATAATAACAAAAACAACACTGTTTGTTACTTTAAGTTTAGATTAAGTTTTAATAACAGACAAAGGATGCACAGCGGTTGAACAAAGGACAGCTCCACCCAATCCGAGCCATCAAATTCATTGTCTTAATTCTTGTTTCCCGGTTCTATTTCCCTTGTCGCTATTTATTTAATAGTGGTATATTACGTGGGCAATAATTAACCTTTTCTTTATCCGTAAAACAAACACCATGACTGCAGTTAGCATCGACCAGATTATCACCGACCTGGAAGCCATCATAGCCGATTCCATTGCAACCGGTAACAGGGCCGGATATTTCGCGGCATTGTACCATAAGGTTACATGCCGGGTAAAAGAAGGGATTGCGGCCGGTGAGTTTGAAGATGCCGCAAGAATGGAACAGCTGGATGTAACATTTGCAAGCCGCTACATTACCGCCTACAAGCAATGGCAGCAAAAGCAGCAGCCTACCGCCTCATGGACGCTAACCTTCGGCATCTTTAGCAAGTCGTCAAAAGTGGTACTACAGCACTTACTGGCCGGCATGAACGCCCATATTAACCTGGACCTCGGCATTGCGGTTGTTGAGACTGCAAACGCCCTTAACCAGCCGCTTAGCCTGGTACATAAGGATTTTAATGCCATCAATACCATATTATCGGCCCTTACCTACGAGGTGATCAACGAGCTTAACCAGGTATCTCCCCTGTTATCGCTGGCGGGTTTGCATGCGCAAAATAACTCCATACTCATCCAGTTTGCGCTTGGCAATGCACGGGATGGGGCCTGGTGCTTCGCCGAAGACCTTTTTGGCCGTAAAGACCAGGATTACCTTAACCTGATAACCAAACGCGATGCTGATATCCACAAACTGGGCACAGGCATCATCGGCCCTGTGGGCCTGTTGCGCTTTACCATGTGGCTAATTCACCTGTTTGAATGGCGCAACCCGACAAAGATCACCAGGGTATTGAGCACGTATAAAAAAGCTTATCTGAAAGTAAATTAATCAGCCCGATGTTTGATGGGTTTCATGCACCGGCAGGAAACACCATTATGCTATTATTTATTGGATATGCCTATCTTTTCTTTAACCCGCTTAAATAGCCTGGCATTATTTACATGATCATTTTCTTCCTTTTCGTTAAAATAACCGGTTAGGATATTTACAAAAAGCTCGTTTGCAGGGTCGGCTTCAACAAGGTTTTTCAATATCAAA
Source organism: Mucilaginibacter sp. P4_G9 (assembly GCF_056400985.1). Lineage (NCBI taxonomy): Bacteria > Pseudomonadati > Bacteroidota > Sphingobacteriia > Sphingobacteriales > Sphingobacteriaceae > Mucilaginibacter > Mucilaginibacter sp. P4_G9. Next base: position 4,855 of record NZ_JBFUKF010000147.1, read on the forward strand.
AGTTCACCGGCAGATGCTTCGCCAATGAGCTTTTTGATGGTTAGGTTGATGATATTTTTTTGATGCATAAAAGCTTTACTACAATCGCGCTAAATATCTTTCACATTATCATTGGGCATCCTGTCTATCAGTTTACTATAGGGATCTATACCTGCATTTACAGGCTTGCCTTTAACAATAACAGTTATGGTATGCTGGCCTGCTGTTAGTTTATATTTTTTAAGATACAGCAGGTTGGTCACCGACCGGCCTTGCTTATTATTGGTGTTGGCTGCAAACACCCCGATATCAATATAATCGTTCATGTTTTTGGCCTGCACATCGTTGCCCTTGTTATCTATCCAAACTTTATCAACATTCACCTTTAGGGTTACCTTATATTCATTTTTGTTACCTGTGGGTATAGCCTTAGCTTCGGTCACCTTATTATCGTACAGTGTAATTTTTTGCCAGGTATCGGTTAAATAATATTGCAGCGAATCGGGCACATGTTTTTGCAGGTACCTGTACAGGTCATTGCTGCCTGCAAAGGGTGGCTTACTTTTAAATTGATATGCGTTTTTAAACTCACGCAGGGCAGCATTTAAACTGTCTTCACCCATCAGGTCTTTCAAAGTGTAAAGTACCAAACCGGCTTTGCCGCCCCATTCAAACCATTTATCGGCTTTTATCAGGGGATGTTCTTTTTCTTCCATGCGCCGCCGGATAAACGAGTAAAAGTCAATTTGATCTAACAAGATCCATTTCAGGTTATCTTTTCCATATTTCTTTTCGGCCATCACAAGGGCACTGTAGGTGGCTAATCCTTCCGGGATTACCAATGATCCTACGGTACTATTAGGGGCTACCTGGTAACGCCACCATTGCTGGGCCAGTTCGCGTGTGGTATTAAAATAGCAAAAGTCAAACTGGTTGGGGTCTTTAAAATCGGCATTCCAGGCATAGTATTCTGCATAGGTATCCATGCTGCCCAATGAGGCATCATGAGGGCCGTATACCGAGGTTTCTGCAAGGCGGATATCTTTAAAGGGATATGGCCCAAAAGCTGTTGAATAGTAACGAAGACCATCTTTATAGGCTGCCATAAACCGCCCTATATTGGCATTATGGGCCGGGTGATAGTAGATATTGATATTAACTTTATGATCAAGCTGTACACTATCATGCAAGGCCGAAAACTTTGCCGATACGATAGCGAACGGAGCATACATGCCCGGTTGCTTTTGTACATAATGATAATAATTCCTGCCGTTTTGCTGCCACTGTTTTTGCAGCTGACCCGGCGCTATGGCGGTTTGACCGGCCGATGTACTCACGGTAACATCCAGACTGAAAAGGTTAGATGCTTTTCCTGATTTTAAGGTACTGATGCCTGCAGGATCATTCTGTGCTATCTCCTCTTCATGCTTTTCGGGCAGATGGTTTTTTTTACGAACATAATTGCTGTTTATCTCATCGTCATCATCATAACCTAATCCGGGTAGTCCGCCGTTAAAAAAAGCACCGTTACGAAGCAGGTTTTTAGCAAACAAACCATTTTCAAAACCTTTATGAATAACGCATGAATTGATTTCTAACACGGCCGAGTCGCCGGGCAACAATGGTTTTTGAAACTGGTATAAACGAAAGTCGGCGGTATCCTGCTTCGGTCTGAACCAATTGAACATGCCCCGCTTGTATAGCAAAGGATAAGTGAATGGCACCGGCTTACCATCAGTTTTGATGGAATATTCAGTAAGCTCATCGCCATCCATCAGCAGTTTTACAATGGGCTTATCAGTTCTGTTAAAAATAGTAATAAAAGCCTTTATAAATTCCTGCTGCTTCTCTGGAAAAATATCGGCGTTTATTACCATGCGGGTTACTTTGGGCAGCGGTAAAGCGGCATATTTTTTTAAGGATTTTTCGTAAATGATCGCCCGGTCCTCACCTTCATCCTTAGTTAAAAAGTTATTTAAATAGCTTATGTTATAATAAYTATAAGCACCAACGGCTAAAAATGCCGCTGCCAATATCCCGGTAAACATTTTTGTTTTAGCATCAAACCGTTCGCTCAGCAACTGGAGCCTTTCTTTAAACGAGCTGGTTACACCCCGATAATAAAATAAGGCCGAAACAATAATGAGCAAACCGGCAAAAAGCAACCAGTACAGGTTAAACCAGTATATCGGTTTCAGCATATGGCCCACCCCGTCCATATCCGAAATACCATACCATGGCGTATACGAATAGATAAGCAGGTTATAATTAAAGATGCCGGTTACATTTAAGAAAAATACTAACACCCAAACGCTTACCCCTACCCCATGCGCTACAAATTTGTTGTTAATAAGCACGTGCACCAGGTACGAAAATATCACCATTTCCAGCAAGCGCGGCATCAGAATGGTAAACACAAAAATTAAATAAAAAGACAGGTTGTACTGGTGAAACCCTTTTACCGTTTGCACAAACAACCCGGTTATTAGGGGGACTAACGACAATCCGAATCCTAAAACAAGCAGCGCAAGCAGCCTGGAGCCATTTAACACCCAGTTTGGGGGCGGCAGCGAATCATTGATAAAAGCATACCGGGTTATCCTGTCGCGGTGAAGTGTTTCGCCGGTATAAAATATAATGATGAAGAAGATGAAGAACGGAAATACTTCATTAAATATACCCATCAGCATAATAGTACGCGGAAAATAGGATACCCCATACTCGTTATTACCCATCCAGAAAACAAAGCCAAGAAAACCCATGCCGCTCAATAAAATGATCCAGAAATAATTATCCCGGATGATATTGATCAGTTCTACTTTTGTGAGATTAAACAGGGTATTGCGGTTATAGGAGCCTGCAAAGCTTACTTTCGGGTTTTGGACAAGGGAGCGTTTTACCTTTGATACCTCATCATCAATAGCCGCTTTGTCTCTTTTTCCGCTAAAAAACTTCTCGAAATTAAAGCGGACATAGGTAAACAACAAAATAGCCAATCCAATACCTGTCCACATGATCCGGTTAAACAAAAAGGCGCCTTCCACAGGAAACAGGGTGGTGTTTTTTTGGGTAGATGTAGTTGTGGCCGAAAGCAGGCGAACAGCATTGAGCCCAAAAGGATCGGCATTAATAATTACGGTAGCGTTATTGGTATGATTAAGGAAAAAGATGGAAAGAAAATAGCCCAAAAATAACAGGATGCCCCCGCTGTAGATCACCTTTACATTGCGGGTGAGGGCTACTAATCCAAAAAATAACGACGAAGTAAAAAACAGGTTAGGGAGCGCCATGATAAAAAACGGGTGCAGGTAATACACCAGGTTATTGGGGCCATATTCCCTGGGGTCTTTCCAGCCCATGGCCGGGCCAAGTTTGGTGCCTATGTATGCCCCTATAATAATGGAGCTTGCTATAAACAGCATAAATAAAAACGAACCAAAATATCTTCCCCAGAAATACCCGGCTTTTGTAATGGGGTAAGTGAGGTAGTAGTCTTTGGTATTGTATTCAATATCGCGGTATAGAGCTACCCCCATAATGGACGAGCTTACCAACATCATTAACATGGTAATACCGGCGCACCAAAGCGTTATTACATAAGGTGCATTAATGTGTTCTTTTTCGCCCAATGGTAACGATCCGGTGGCAAAGGTCATTACGGTAAAAGCCAGGGCGGCGGCAAAGTATAGGTACACCGCGGGCCTCCTGAGGCGATTTTGCACCTCGAAAACAAATATTTTCCAGAACATATTGTTGTGATTTAAAGAGGTTTAAATGGTATTTACATCCACGCGCGTAGCAATATTGCTAAAATAAACATCCTCCAGGTTTGGGGTTACGGCTACAAAACCGTTGCCCGGCTCAGTATCCTGTATTATCCGGATATGTAATTTACTGGTTTTTAGCTGGGTAGATATCACGGTAAAATCGTCCTGGTAAAATTTGAGGTCTTGCTTGCTGATGGCTTTACTATATATTTTACCTTCCATTTCGTTTACGGCGGTATCGGGCTGGCCTGCATACAACACCTCGCCCTGGCAAATAATGGCAAAGTTGGAGCACAGGGTACTTACATCCTCAACGATATGGGTAGATAGGATTACGATGGTGTTTTCGCCCAGCTGGCTCAGCAGGTTGTAAAAGCGGTTCCGCTCGGCAGGGTCAAGGCCGGCGGTGGGTTCATCCACAATAATCAGTTTTGGGTTGCCAATCAGCGCCTGTGCAATACCAAAACGCTGTTTCATTCCTCCCGAATAAGTACCGAGGTGCTTTTTGCGGTCTTTTGAAAGGTTTACGTTTTCGAGCAAACTGCCTACAAGCTCCTTCCGCTCGGCTTTGTTGCCCACTCCCTTTAGCTGCGCGATGTGATCCAGCATCCGCTCGGCAGATATTTTAGGATATACGCCAAACTCCTGGGGCAAGTAGCCAAGCAATTGCCTTACCTGGGTTTTGTTTTTCAGCACATCAAGGTCATCCAGGTAAACGCTGCCTTTATCAGCCTCCTGCAAGGTAGCTATAGTGCGCATCAGGGACGATTTACCCGCGCCGTTTGGCCCCAATAAGCCAAACATGCCATTGGTTAACGTAAGGGATACATCCTTTAAGGCATGTACCCCATTGGCATAGGTTTTTGAAAGTGAATTGATAATTAATTTCATAAGAGTAAGTGGTTAGGTATTATTATTTGATCGGAATATTGTTTTTGGCCGCTCCATTCAGCACAAGGTGCGTACTATCAGCCAGGCTATAATGGAGGTTTTTTATCCGGGCCTGCTTTAAAATTAATTTGCTCCTGTTCATAATCTGCAGGTTGGCATTTTCAAAACGGTTATCCTCTAAAACAGTAAGTATGGAGCCGCTTAAAGGGCTTTGCCCCACTGTAGCGTTTAATGAGCCTATGGTGTTATTGGCCAGTAAAATTTGGCTGCCATAGTTTTGAGTAATGGTTAAGCTATCCTGCTTAAAGCCCTCAATTAAAACATTACGCCCGTTCCAGCCTTCATTGGCTACTGTATCAATTTTTTTTTGATTTTTATCGGTAACAAAAGCGCTGGCGTTTACACTTTTTATTACGGGGCACGAAATAAGCAGCAGGTAAGCAGTATGGTTATAATACCGCGAACCGTCAAAAGTTACATCTATTTGCAAACGCTCACCTGTTTGTTTAATAGTTGTATATCCACGAGCTTCCGGGTCCATTTTTACGCTAAATGGCCCCTGCACCAGTTTTACATTGGCTATTTGCGATGCGTTGATATCAAGCGTATTAAAGTTTTTAAATTTAAAAGGGGTATAATAGGAATATACATCCTTATACCTGCCGGTATTAAATTCCTTTTTCAACAAATAATCATATCCCAGCATACACAGCACCAGGAACACTAAAGCAGCTATAAATATTTTTGAACTCGTCTTCATTTGTTTGGGTCTGTTTTTGGTTGATTAATGTCCGATATGTATTTTTCATACATCGCCTTTATATCCTTAATATCAATATCCAGCAGGTAAATATTCCTGAAAAAATCGGGCATTTGTTGCTGTATGAAACGCTCTTTACGGTAAGCTTTAACCTTTTGAGGCCCGTCGGCAGCTACAAACAATCCTAATCCCCTTTTATTGATCACTACTTCCTGCGCCTGCAGAAACTCGTACGACCGGATAACGGTGTTAGGGTTAACTTCCAGTTCAACGGCCAGGTCTCTTGTTGAGGGGATCTTTTGCTCTGGCAGCCACTTACCTAATAATATATTTTCGCTCACATAGGCTGCTATCTGCAGGTATATGGCATCCTTATCTTTAAACTCCATAATTGATCAGCATCATACCTGTGTTTCTTTTAAGCGGAAATAAGCAGCAATCCAAAAAATAAAGGCCATTCCAATAAATACTACCGCCCCTATCCACACAAAATTTGAAACATTAACAGAATACATGATTCCTTTTTCCATAAACCCTAAATTGGCAAAGGGCATTACCTGTATGATATCCCTGTTCAGCAGCTGGCGCATCAGGATATTGTTACCAATGATCAAAATACCTATTGTTAAAAAAAACAATAGCGCTGTTTTTACAAAATGCATTTTTTTAAAATATATAGCACCGCAAAAAGCAACAGCGTGCAACAAACTATACAGGGTAAGCACCACAAAAAACACACTGGTACCTAAACCATTCACATTTTGAAACAGCTGGAATACCTCTTGCTGCTCCCCCGGAAAATGCCTGATATTCAATAAAAACAACATCACCAGGTAAAAGGCGGCAATAACCAATACCAGGAATACCACGAAAGAATAAAGCCAGGCCACCAGGTATTTTTCAAAATGGGTGGCAGGCAGCGTGAGGCTGACTATAGCTTTTTCATTATTGCTTATATCGGCAAATATGGTACTGGTAAATACCGTGCCCCCAAACAATATCACCCATATCAGCAGCAATAACTGCAGGTTTACTTCCATACGTACGTCCATCAGGAAAACCATAAAGGTGCCGCCAAGTATCAATACCCCCATCAGCACCATTAGCGACATGAGGTAGCCTTTATAATGCTCTGTAGTGAATTTCATAAACAGCATACCAAAACGCTTAAGTTTAAAAGTATTATTCATTGCCTGGTGCTTTTAAGGTTTGTAAAACAGGTTGATTACCGCTGATGATGGCATTAAAAAGTATTTCCAAATCTACTTTGCTGTAATCGCCGGTGGTGTTTTTGAGGATGGCATTTTTACCGCGCGGCCCGTTTTCCTGGTACAAAACTGGCAGCCCCTCAGTATCATGAAAACTACCGAAGGTTATTTTTTCAACCACATCATCAACAGACTGGTTGATCAGGATCTCGCCGTTATGTAAAATAAGCAAGGTATCTATCAGGCTATCGAGATCGCGCACCTGGTGAGTGGATATTACAATACAACGATCTTCTGTTAATACCGAAGCGATGAGCTTTCTGAACTGAATTTTGGACGGGATATCCAGTCCATTGGTGGGCTCATCCATAATGATAAGACTGGTATTGGTAGCCAGGCCAAAAGCTATCATAGCCTTTTTACGCTGCCCATAGGATTGCTTATCCATAACAGCATCAATATCCACATCCAAAACGTTTAAATATTGATAAAAATCGGCTTTGCTAAAGTTGGGATAAAAATATGCCGTGTTGGCCACAAACTGGGCAGGAGTAAGATCGGGCACAAACAGCTCCTCGGCCAGGAAATAAATATCTTCTAACACGGTAACCGGTCTGCCCGAAACGTTGATACCATTAAACAGGCAGCTGCCCTTCACCGGGAAAGCAAGGCCCGCTATATTTTTTAACAAGGTTGATTTACCTGCCCCGTTTTTTCCTAACAGGCCATAAATGTGGCCCTTAGCCAGCCTGAGGTTAAGCCCCTTAAAAAGCGGCTTGGCTTTTTGATAACCGAAATGAAGATTTTGAATTTCTATCATAAACAAGTGCTATAGTTAGATAGTGCACTACAAATGTACGTAACTATATTTTAAAATTCCAAATGATTGGGATTTTTTTTATGGGCGTATTAACCAACCGGCAAACCAGGCCGGTTGATAATAGCTATCAGACATGGGCAGAAGGAAAGAGTGGGAAATTAATCAAAAAGACATCTGCTATAACCTGATGCTGCGCTATTGCCATAAGC
>NZ_JBFUKF010000148.1:0-12486 GCF_056400985.1 Mucilaginibacter sp. P4_G9
GATCTGGATAACCCATGGAACGTGAACAAGAGCAACATTTTATACAAATGCGGCTGGAGCCCATTTGAAAATACTACCTTCCGCTCAAAAATAGCTTATACCCTGGTATCAGGCAATGTAGCCTATGCCAACGGTAGCTTAGTTGAAGGTAACGCAGGTAAACGACTGAATTTTAACAGGTAAACAGGGTTGAAATTTAGAGAATTTGAGCATTACAGAATTTTCTTTACAACAGAAAGTAATCGTTATAGCTGTAAAGGTTTGTCATCCTGAACGCTTGAAGGATCTATTCGCAGACTGTACAGGGCGAAAAGGCATAGCGAATAATAGATGCTTCAAGCGTTACCCATGACAAAAAGGTTTTTTGTAAACACGCCATGGGTAGGCAGTGGCACGCGGAAAATACTATTTCACTCCCACATAAACCTCCACCTCGGCATCCTCAGGATTTTGCGCTTTGGCTCCCCAAACATCAAAATCAGCAATGTAAGCACGATTGAGACTACTGCCCCATACCTGCTGCCAGGTTTCGGCAACACAATCCGGCAGGCGGCCTTTGGCCAGGTATTTTACATAGGTTGCAGGGGGCACGGTAAGGCTGATTAGCCCTTCGGGGATGTTATCCGGTGAACTTACCTTGCAGCCTAATACCGCGGTATAAAAGCCGGTATGATCAGTTTCATAATCTGTATAAACGCAGTAGATCTCGTCGGTTAGGCGGTCTTCAATTTGCAGCAGTACATTATCCTCCATAAACCTCCCCCAAAGTTCCCCAATGTCCTTTGCCGACTGGCCGTTTTGATTCGTCGTCCGCACCGGGATTCCTTCTAAAAAGAAACCCTTTATATGTGTATTCCCTATTAATTCTGTCATTACTATTTGTTATACTGATATATAATTAACTTTTAATCAATTTTTTATGCATATTAATTAAAGTAAATGTGCAGGTGTGCAGATTTCAGATGTGCAAATGAAACTTCATGTGCATTCAAAAATCTGCACATCTGAAATTTGAAATCTGCACATCTGAAATCTGCACATCTACTCAATCATCTTTTTTAAACCCTCAAAAACGCCCTGCCAGTTTTGTTCCGAATGTTCTTTGGCGGCCTCGTCTTTTACATTATCCTGCGTAATGGCAAGCGTTGTTACGCCATCTTTTTCGGTCAGCTTGTAGGTTATGTTGGCGTAATTTTCCGGCTTATCTTCGGTGCCGCCCATGCTGCTCCAATAGCTGTACTTTAAAAACTTACCGGGATCTATTTCAAGGATGGTGCCTTTATCCTGGTATTTATTACCTTCCCATTCGCCGCTAAATGTAATAGGCTCCCCTACCTTCCAGCTCGACTCTAAATTGGTACCAAAAAAATATTCTTTTACCATTGCCGGGTCGGTAAGGCCCTGCCATACTTTAGCAGCGGGTGCTTTAAATTTAATCTCGGTGTTCACTGTTAACTTTGTCATAATGTAAAATTTTTTATTGGTTATTATTATTTACAGGTATTGGTTCATCATTAATCATGTGCTGTTTTATCAGCTCAAAATCGTGCCCTTTTATTTCAAAATAACCAAACCTGAACGGGTACCCCCATGATTTTTTATTGGGCATAAAACTTAGCTCATTTACCAGCGGAACAATAGGTGTTTCCTCACATTGATAGTAGGTAACATTGCGGCGGTACGGGATAAAATCCTCGCTCATTTTATGCTGATAAATCTCATCCCCGGCAACTTTTCCTATAGCCGTAAAAGCCTGTAACGGTTCGGTTCCATCCATTGTTTGCCTGGGCGAGTAGATGATCACCCAATCGCCGGTAGCCATGCTTGTAAGCGGCCCTTGTTTGCCATGATTAGCCTGTATAAAACCACCGGCTACGCCACGGCTAATATGATCTTTTGAAACTACGGTTATCCAATATTTCATAGTGTTGAAGATTAATTACAAGCAAAAACATAGCCACAACAGCATTATTTTTTGATTGCAGCACAAAGAAATAACCGGGGAGTGACAGCAGTATGTCAGTAGAGATCTGTTTCCTGCAAATTTCTTTGACTAATGGCCATGATGATTGCACAAACCCTGTCTTTTAAGGAATCCGGTTTGATGATTTCGGCTCTATCACCAAACATCATGAACCAGCGGGCAAAACCTTCAATTGACGTGGTTAAAAAGGTCATCTCGATTTTGTTGCCGATGGTTTTCTCGGATACAAAACCGCTGTAATACTTTTGATGATCCAGGTAATTATAAATCTCCTTATCCACCTTAATCACCACCATTTCCAGTTGCTTTTCTTTGGCGGTTTGAGCTATATAAGCCTTTAAGGTTGGATGTTTGCTTTTGTTATAAGTTGTATCGGTAACTACCAGTTTACGGATCCTGTCTATCCTAAAATCACGGTAATCGTTACGGAGCCGGCAAAAGGCTATCAGGTGCCAGTAGCTATCAAGGTAAACTACACCAACCGGCTCAACATCGCGTTGGGTAAATTCCTGGCTGTGCCAGGCAAAGTAATCAATGCATAAAACCTTTTTATTAATAATGCTATCCAGTATGGTTTGGATATGATCATTATTATTGCCCGTGCGTTTCTGGCTGCTCTTCATTACCTCAATGCTGCCATCAAGGTTCTCCAACGCGTCTTTTTCGGTTGTTTTTAGTATCGCCCTCACCTTGTACATGGCCGATTGGTACTGGGCGTTTGTTGTGGCATCGGTGAGTTTTTCAACAAATTTTTCGGCAGTTAAAAAGGCGGTGGCCTCCTCGCGGGTAAACATTACAGGCGGCAGGCGGTAGCCATCCATAATAGAATAGCCTACACCGGCTTCACCAATGAGCGGAATCCCGGCCTCTTCAAGCGTTCTGATATCCCGGTAAACCGTACGCAGGCTGATATTGAAGCGTTCGGCAATATCACCGGCCTTTACTACCCTGCGCGATTGTAACTGGATTAAAATTGCCGAAATGCGGTCGATGCGGTTCATAGTATCAAATTAAGCAAAAAACACGCTACATTTGTATAATTATTTCATTTACCATTATGGCAGCCGAACAAAACGATAAGATTATAACATTTGAAAATTATTATGATGTTATGCTGGCGCATATTATACGCACCAAACTGGAAGATAATGGCATTCCCTGTTTTATTGCCGATGAAAATACCATTACCGCAAACCCTATTTACAACCAGGCGATTGGCGGTATTAAACTAAAAATATTTGAACGCGACCTTGAACGTTGCCGCGCTATACTGGCTGCCGAGGGCGATTTGCATGACCAGGATCGTATTGAGATAGACGAAGAAACCAACAATGCGGTTATTTGCCCGTTCTGTGCCTCAACCAACGTTGGCCCTACCGATCCGGGTAAGTTTGCATCGCTTATTTCGGCGATATTGCCCTTTGTTAACGATAAAGCCTGGCATTGTTTTAACTGCCAGCAGGATTTTGAGTAAGAGCCCCAGGCCTGCACTCCCTGAGGATTGATAAGGCTATCGGTCTTTAGGCTTCTATTGTATCAAAACACCTACAATCGCTTTATTTTTTACCCGATTTAACTATATTAGCGGTATGTATAACCGCCGCGAATTCATCAAAATATCAGCTGCAGGCGCCTCACTGGCAGCAATTTCAAACTCAGCCATAGCAGAAACTATTTCATTAAAACCCAATCCTGCTTTACCTATAGTTATATCTACCTGGGATTTTGGGATTTATGCCAATAAAGAGGCCTGGAAAACTTTAGAAAAAGGCGGTCGTGCGCTGGATGCGATAGAGGCCGGTGCCCGCATACCCGAGCAGACCGACATCAGTAGCCATACTGTTGGCCGTACCGGCTTGCCCGATCGCGACGGGCATGTAACGCTGGATTCATGCATCATGGATGAGTTTGGCAACTGTGGTTCCGTAGCTGCTATGGAAGACATAGCCCACCCCATATCGGTAGCCCGTTTGGTGATGGAAAAAACCCCTCACGTAATGCTGGTTGGCGAAGGCGCTACCCAGTTTGCGGTAGAGCATGGTATGAAAAAAGAAAAACTATTAACCCCGGAATCTGAAAAGATCTGGAAAGAATGGCTTAAAACAGCCAAATACAGCCCGGTAATGAATATTGAAAACGGCCGTAAAGCCGGTGATAAATACAACCACGATACTATTGGTATGCTGGCCATTGATGCCAAAGGCAATATATCCGGCGGTTGTACTACCAGCGGCATGGCCTTTAAGCTGCATGGCCGTGTTGGCGACAGTCCCATTATTGGTGCCGGCTTATATGTTGATAACGAAGTTGGCGGGGCTACATCAACAGGTGTAGGCGAAGAAGTGATCCGGAACGTAGGCAGTTTCCTGGTGGTTGAGCTAATGCGCCAGGGCTTATCGCCCGAGGATGCCTGCAAAGAGGCTGTTCACCGCATTATTAAAAAGAAACCTGATACCGCGAAGCAGATCCAGGTAGGTTTTTTAGCCATCAATAAAAAAGGCGAGTACGGCGCTTATGCTATACAAAGCGGCTTCTCGTTTGCCGTTTGTAACGCTAAACAACAGGATTTATTAATACCGGGCAAGAGTTATTACCCAGCTACTAAATAGTATTACATGTCCAAAACCAAAAATCAGGAGTCTAAACCACTCAATCGCGTTTCGCTTGAAGTTTGCGCCAATTCTGCTATATCGGCTGTGGCGGCCCAGGAGGGTGGCGCGGTGCGGGTTGAGCTTTGCGAAAATTTAAAGGAAGGCGGTACTACCCCATCGCACGGACAAATCCTGGTGGCCCGTAAGCTGCTCCATATAAAACTTTATGTATTGATACGACCAAGAGCCGGTGATTTTTTATATACCGACCTTGAATATGATATCATGATGGCCGAAATACGCTACTGTATTGAAGCAGGTTGCGACGGCGTAGTAATTGGCATACTTAAGCCCGATGGTACCGTTGATAAAGAACGCTGCCTCGAAATGGTGCGCCTGGCCAAACAATCGGGTCTGGGCGTTACCTTCCACCGGGCTTTTGACATGTGTAACGACCTGTACCAGGCCCTTGAAGACATTATTGAGATAGGTTGCGACCGGATACTTACCTCGGGAGGAAAAAGCTCGGCTATAGAAGGCGTTAACGTTTTAAACCATCTTGTAGAAAAGGCAGCAGGGCGCATCAGCATTATGCCCGGCGCCGGCGTAAGCGAAACCAACGTTGCCGACCTGGTTCATTTTACCAAAGTTACCGAAGTGCATTCATCGGCCCGTGTATCCGTTCACAGTAAAATGCAATACCAAAACGATCATATCCTGATGAGCAATGCCTCTGCCGATGAGTTTACCACCGATGTTACCGATGTGGGCCGGGTGAAGAAATTGATTGAAGTGGCTAATAGTTAGGGCGAAGCGAGGGGTTGTCAGGAAGTTAGAACCAAGACAAAGGACACTTAAAACCCGTCATTGCGAGGCACGAAGCAATCCCCGATTTACAGAGTAGCTGTGCAAATCCGATCTGTATTTTGGGGATTGCTTCGTCGTACCTCCTTATAATGACGTGCTTTCAAGTAGCTGATTATCAGTCTATATTTAAAGATATTTCTTGTTGTGAGAAGTAGAATGATTGTTAAAAAAGGGCTGTCATGCTGAGCCTGTCGAAGCATAGCGGGTGAAGGCCTCTGCGCGCGACCCTTCGACAGGCTCAGGGTGACAGGCCAATTATTCGCATAAGTAAACAAGTCATCCCCATTTTTTCCAGGATCATCCTGGTGGATACTCGCAATGACGATCACGAGGTGATTGTGGTATCCATACATGTCATTACTGTTTTTTCCAGGTCACCCCTGATGATCACTCGTATGACGGTGTGGCATAAATCTTGATTTTATCTCTGGATTCCTAAAAAAACGTTACCGGTAAAACCAGCTCTATCCTGTTCCTGCCGGTTCCGCCAAAAAAATCCTCATCCAGCAGGCGGCTATATCTTATGCCGAACGATATGCTGTTTTGGTTAAAAAACTTGGTATCAAAAAACAGCGTCGCCCCTGCCGAGCGGAAGTTTTGCTTAAATCTGCTGCCATCGGTATAAAAATTATCGGATGAGGCGTGGGTATAATCAAAAAACAAGGCCCCGCGCATGCGCAGCAGGTATACAATATTGCCAAAACCGGCATCGGGATAGGCTATCGGGAAATGATAGGCAAGCCCGGCCTTATTCATATCATCTAAATTCTGGGCGGTATAGCCTTTACTAAACGGAAAATCATTGGAGTAACTGATTACATTATCCTTGCCCTTTTGCTGGTGCGCAAGGCTAATCACAAAGCTGTGGTTGGTTACCAGGCCGGGGAAGTAAAATGTGCCCGATGCCAAAAACTGGGTAGCGCTGGTGCCCGCAATTGCCGTTTTATAGTTTACACTAATGTTTTGCGCAAACATGGGGTATATATTTTTTTTAGCCCGCTGGGTTTGGTTACCAAATGAAATGTAATTGTTTAAATAAGTATAGCTCCTGTCGGCAAATTGAGCCGAATAAGGCTGCTGAAAACTGGTACGGTTAAAATACAGGTCGCTGCCCAAGGTGAGGCCGGTAAAGTGTTTACCTGCCGAAAAAGTGAGCGGTACCTGCAAACCGCCATGCAACTGGGTTTCGTTCCAGTATACGTAGTTGCCCTTGGTAAAGCCGCGCCTGTCTAACGTATAATCAACCCCGGCCGAGAGGTAAGGGAATAACGCGCCATACACGGCTGCAAAGCCTAATTGCTTATAACCCTCATTACTGTTATAATCAAAGGAAATCTCGGATTGGAGGGTATTTAAAACATTCTGGCCGGTAATGGCAAAGGAATAGTTGGGATCGCTGATGTTGGGGATCAGGCTGTGAAAATTGAACAGTCCATGCGCTTTGGAATAATTGGTAACCGGCAGCGGTTTATCAACCACCGCAGCCAGCATATTGGCCGATGAATCTTTAGACAAAGCCAAAATACCAAACCCGGGTAAGCTTGTGTTTGCGTATAAATCACCGGCGTCAATCCATTTCAGGTCTTTTTTATTTGCTTCGGTTATTTGATACCCTGCAGCTGTAAAGCCCACCCAGGCCATTTTATGGGCAGATATGGCGGGCTGATAATTGCCTATTCCCAAACTGTTGGCAGCTGGCAGTAATTCGTAAAGCCTGTTGCTGTTTATCATCAGGGCAAATGACCTGTCCTGCGTATTAACTACGTTTGTAAAATATACAGAGTCTCCTTTAACCGCTAAAAAACCTATCGGCTTAAAAGTGAAGGGCAATAAATACCTGGTATCGCCTGTTTCCTTATTAATAAGGGCCAGGCTCATTTTGCCTTCGGGGTTCCTCACTGCAGAGATCAGCTCGCCATCTTTGTAAAACTTCGGATAGGTATAAAATAGCTTTTGCGGGTTTGGTACCGTTTTAAGCAAGTTACCGTCAGTGTTTAATATATGCAGTTGGCTTGCACCCGATGGATTAACCTGTACTGCTACTATACTTTTACCGTCGGCACTAAAAGCAGGCGCAAAGTACTTGGCTTTTTGGGTAATGCGGCGCTCCTGGCCGGTATTAGCATCAAGCAGCATCAGCTCACTATAATCGCGATAACCCCAGCGCAGGTCTGAACGGTAGGAAGCATATACTATTTTACTATCGTGGTAATCAAAGTAATTATCAATCGAGTATGAACGGGTACCGATCTTACGTTCACTATTACCCGTTTTTACTACAAATGCTGGGATCTCATCATAGCTGCTTTTCATATAGATGAGCGTACTATCGTTCACAAAAGCCGGGTATTCCCTGTTGGCATCAAAATGTTTAGGAATTTTTAAACCAGGTTCGGCATTTATGTTCYGGGCATCGTCCTGTAACCGGGCTTTAAAATTATCAAATGCCAGGCTCGTAAATGCTTTAAAGCTTGTACCGGTATACATTTTTATCGCCCTTTGAAAAGGATAGAACCGAGTATAAAAACCTGCCGCGTCATGTGTAACGTTCTTCCAGATGTTATCACCATACTTTTCGCGCCCATAGGCTACCAGCATATAACCCAGCGGATAATGATCGGGCAGATAATCGCGGTACGAGCCATTGCGCAGCTTCATGTAACTGTAATTTTTACCTGCAGCCCATAGAGCCCTGTAACCATTAAAAAAGTAAGGTAAACGCCCCCTGCCCTGCGAACTTACATGGGTTTCGTTAAATACGGCATCGCCCTCAAAAAACCAGTTGGGTACCGACAGATCATTACCCAAAGCCTGCCCGCCCTCGCCAAACAGGATATGCAGAAAGCGCGACAGGCCTACATTAAAATTATTATACTGCTGCACATGCCTGTACTCGTGAATGGCCAGCTGACTTGTCCAGGGCAGGCTGCCAATATCAAAACTATTTTGTTCGGGAGTTAAAAAAAACTCGCTCCTAAAAGGCGCCAGCCCAACATAGGCGTTGGCAATGGTAGTTTGATTTTGCAAAACAATGCTGATCTGCTTTTGCTTATAGCCAATGGTTGGCTTTACCAGCCCGTTCATCTGCTGTACAATATTGGCCACTTTTATACCCACCGAATCCATCCCCGCAGGGAAAATAACCTTAGCTGCTGGTGTATTTACCTGTTTCCATTTAATTGATGGCGGGTTGCCGCCAAACTCCTGGGCACCGGCAAAGCTTGCTGTTAAAAGCAGTAAAGGCAACAGTAGTTTTTGTAAATTTTTACAGGCAGCGGGGTATTTGTTCATCGGGGGATGAAAGTAGGTACAATTTGCTATTTAAACAACAGCGGTGTGCCCCGGAGAGCAATGCCAAGGTTTTCGCGCAAAGACGCAGAGACGCAAAGGGATTCGCTGATTTCTTCTTAGCGCATTTGCCTGAAAGCTTTACTTCAGCAGGTCCGAATATATGCCGCAATTCTCATCATCAAAGCAAACAAAAGTTACCTGTTTAATGCTTTCATTCTCTGCCAAAAAATCCTGAACGGTTTTTATGGCGATAGCGGCAGCCTTTTCTTTGGGAAAGTGATAGATGCCTGTGCTGATGTTGGGAAAAGCAATAGTTTCCACATGGTTTTCGGCAGCCAGTTTCAGGCTGTTTAAATAGGCAGAAGCCAGCAAAGCATCTTCGCCCTTACCGCCATTGTTATAAACCGGCCCAACCGTATGGATCACATATTTGGCGGGCAGGTTGCCGCCGGTAGTAATTACGGCCTCGCCGGTTTTGCAGCCACCCTGCCGGTTACGGATTTGGATACACTCCTCCAATATAGCTTTACCGCCCGCGCGATGTATGGCGCCATCCACACCTCCGCCGCCTAATAGTGAGGTATTGGCAGCATTCACTATGGCATCAGCCTTAATTTTGGTGATATCGCCCTGTACCAGTTTTATTCTTTCTTCGGTCATGGTAAAATGATTTTATTCTGCAGCTTCTTCGCCTTTTGAGCCAAGTTCAACAATATCACCTTTCTGAAACAGGATGGCTTTTAAAGTGGTACGCCATACCGGTTTTTTGCGCAGTAAAAATTCAAGATCCATGCCAAAATGTTTAAACTCTTCCTGCTGGGCGTTTTGCATAATGGCTTTGGCGTCTTTGTCGGTTTCAACGGCAATGCGCTGCTCGTACCAGTTAATGGCTTCGGCTTCTTCGGTAAGTGATACAATCATCCGGGCAAAGGTGCGGGTTTCGGCAGATAGCTCGTTTGCGGGTTCGTGGTATTGGTCAAATGACATAATGCTTTTTTTATTTAATAAAAACACGATGTACTGGTTTTGTTTGGGCGGATGGATATTTAGAAGGATTATGGATTATGTAAACGTTAGTCCGCTCAGGGTCTCCTCAATTCAATTAAGTTAATGAATTTCTCCCACAGCGGGGGGATAGCTTTGTAGCAAAAAAGCAAAAATGAAGCTCCGTGCCAGAGGTACGGAACCTCAGGTAGCGTACCTCTGGCACGCAAAAATGATATTTATTTGTGCTACCAAGCTTTTGCTCCTCTGGAGCAGCCTATCAGCCTCTTAACTTAATACATTTCGTCCCCTCAGGGTCTCTCGCAGAGGAACCATGCAGGTCCAACTGCATAGTCTTATACTTTGCAAACGGCCTCAGGGTCCTCTGCGAGAGACCCTGAGGAGACAAAAGGCTAAATAAAGTTTGCCCGGTTAGTTTCTTTTATAAAAAGAAATTGTCGCCAATGTTCCCGGATAGTCCCTTACTTCGGTATCAGTGTAATATCCCGAGCCATCAGCGGCAAAACCTATCCCTTCGCCTTGTGGTTCGTTATTAAAATAAGGCGCATATTGTGGCTTTGTAAGTAAGCCGGCCGATATTGAGGTGCCGGCGGATAACTTCCAATACCAGGTAGCTTCTTTATTTCTGAGCAAAATTTCGGTTCCGTCGGCAGAAATATCCCCACCTGTAGCTTTATTAAACAACAATTTAACTATCGGAGTTAACGTAGTTATTGCGGTGGTATTTTGGGGATACCTTGCAGTATAAATTTTTGAAACATTATTTTCTTTACTTGCTATGTAAAGATCTTTTGTTTGCGGATCGATCATCAGGGTTTCGGCATTACGGGAGCCATCCGGATATCTTAGCTCAATTTTATCCACCTCATTTATATCCAGCGTAACGGGCAGTGTTTTGCCTGTTAAATCGGGTTCAGGAAAACGGTAGATCAGTATGGTTTTGTATTTAGCATCGTTATCGCCAATATCGGCAACGTAAATGTAGCTTTTCCCGGCAACTGGGCCAGGGCCAACGGCAATGTCTTCCCAATCCCGGTTACTTTCCTGTGTTAAAGTTAGTGTCCCTTTATCTGCACCGGTCACATCAGTAAGATACACCTGATTAGGATTGCCGCTGTCATTATGGATATACAACAATCCCGGATTTGCCCTGCTTGCCGCTATCCCGGATATCTCTACCAAATCTGTCCTGAAAAGATGATTAGTTACCGGCACCGGGTTAAATAGCTTAGTGGTATCCAGCGAAGCCGGATCATAGGCAGGAGATAAAAAAGTAACCGGTGTTACAGGTGGCTTTATGGCTATGGTATCCCGGGTAGCCACCATTGTATTAGCTGTTTTTTTACATGCAGCTGCAACAAGTATTAAAAAACAAAATAACCCCCATTTAATGTATTTTGTTATACTGTTTACATTAAATGGGGTTATCATATTAAGCTTTATTTAAAATATGCGATTAGTGATGATTACCGGTACCATCTGCCTGGTAGCAACCAATATCTTTTCCTGGCGGCGTTATTTCGCTTGAACCGAAGTTAGGATTAACAGGAACATTTGTTATGGCAGTAAAACCTGTATAACCTTTGCCAATTGCCGGGGAACCCGACTGCAGATGAAAATCGAAACCGTCAACAGATGCCTGGTTTACAAAATTTAAATTTGGAAGCGGATAGTTTACAAACGATGGATTGTTTTTCCCTACTAATGATGATCCATCATATTTGAAACCAAATATGTATGATGCACCTAAAAAGGCTTTCATATTTGGAATATCAGTTGCTTGTGGATGTGTAACTACGGCCTGGGCTATGTTGGTAGGTACAAACTGACCGGCAATGGCTGCATTATCTGCATAATAAAAGTTGTAACCGTAGGCCGTTTTGGTTATAGGGCCATCAGCATGCGTTAATGTATCGGCCAGGTATACTTTAGCTGTAACATTATTACCACCTGCTATACGCACACCAAAATCACAATCAACAATTAAGTTATTGTAAGCCAAAGCTCTTGAGTTGTTCTCCACCTCAACAGATCCGCTACGGGCACCATATACACCATGGTTTCTGAAACCGCCATTTACATAAGTATTATTGTACATGGCTATCTGGCACTGAATTGATGATTTTGCACCATCATTAGCAGATTTTGTTCCATTGGTAGCTCCGCCGATGATCAGGTTATAGGCCATGTTACCCTGGGTACCGCCTTTGGCATTAAAGCCGTCGCCGCCAAGGCCGCCACATTTTTCTAATGTGTTTCTCATCATGTTGATGTGGCCACCGTAAAAACGAACAGCATCATCAGGTGTACCATATATCCATGAATCTTCTAAAATAAAGTTTCCGTTCGGATTTTGCCAGTAAATGGCATATTGGTCGCCTGTAGATGGGCCGGTGAACGGAGGAGATTTTAAACCTGCACCTGCAAAATCAAGGTGGGTCCATTTAATTACCAATAAGTTACAGGTTACATCGGCGTATATACCACCCCAGCCACCCGCATAGGCAGAATCTGTTGCTGCTGTTGAATTACCTGTAGTTTTGGATCTGCGCGGATCAGTTATAGTAACCGGAGCATCTTTTGTACCTAAACTAACCAACGTGCCCTTTACAATAAACGTAGCCGAATTGGTAACATTTACTTTAACACCCTTTTGAATTAAAAGTGTATCAGTAGCATTAATGGTAACATCGCCGGATATGGTATATGTTTTGCCTGCAAGCATGGTTCCTTTGATTGAACCTGACA
>NZ_JBFUKF010000149.1:0-12349 GCF_056400985.1 Mucilaginibacter sp. P4_G9
GCGAAACCCGGTTTCGCAAGATGATGCAAACCATTCCGCAGATAGCCTGGACAAATACTGCTGATGGCGAGGTTGACTTTTACAATCAGCAATGGTTTAATTATACCGGCCTTACCATTAAACAATCCAAAAACCAGGGTTGGCGCGAAGTGATCCACCTGGACGATCTCGCCCACAACCTGCAACGTTTCCAGGCCATACTTGATAGTAAGGAGGCCSGGGAGTACGAGATCCGCGAAAAACGCTTTGACGGCGAATACCGCTGGCACCTCATCAGGATGGCTCCCTTAAAAGACAACCGGGGCCAGGTGCAACTGTGGGTAGGTACCGCTACCGACATCCAGGAGATTAAGCAGCTGCAACAGCAAAAGGACGACTTTATAAACATTGCAAGCCACGAGCTTAAAACACCCTTAACCAGCCTTAAATCGTCTATGCAGATCATCTACTCGATGAAAAATAAGCTGTCGCCCGAAAAGCTGGACGACCTTATAAGCCGGGCCAACAAAAGTGTTAATAAAGTAACCTATTTAATTGAAGACCTCCTGTATATAGGTAAATTGAACCAGGGCCAGGCTGATCTGGATAAAACGCCTATCACGCTTTCGCGCATTATTAAGGATAGCAACAACCATATCAAAGTTGCCGGAATTTATAAAGTGATCACTACCGGCGATATGGAACTGCAGGTAGTAGCTGATGCCAGGCGTATTGAACAGGTTGTGGTAAATTTTGTTAATAATGCCATAAAGTATGCTCCCGATTCCAAAGAGATTAATATCAGCATAGCACAAGACAAAGGCATGGCCCGGGTGTCGGTAACGGATAAGGGCCCCGGCATATCATCCGAGAAGATCCCCTTCGTGTTCGACCGTTATTTTAGGGGGCACAGTAACGCCAGCCAGTACTCCGGCCTGGGGATAGGCCTTTACATCAGTGCCGAGATCATTAAAAAACACGATGGGAGCGTTGGCGCCGAAAGTACATTAGGCGAAGGAAGTACTTTTTGGTTTACGTTGCCGCTGCAGGCATAACAAGACTATCCGCTTGCAATTATTGCTGTTAATCAACATACTTTCAGTGGAATAAGAAATCTCCATTTAGTTATACCTATTGGGTAAGCTGGTGATACAATAAAACAGGAACGTCTACTTCAGGGCCTCGTAGATCTCCGCTGCCAATAAACCGCTGCCGCCGCCATAGTGCTGCACAATCCTTATTTCGGGATTGCAATTACGGAAATAAGCGCACAGCTGGTCTTCTGATTCCGGTTCGATACCGCCGCCAAGCAGTACCAGTGTAAATGCCTGCTCATCGAAAGCCCGGGTGGCTTCATCATCAGTTTGGCAGCCGGTAGCCATCCAGTCGGGGTTGTTGTTTACCAGCCTTACTACAGTTGCCAGTATTTCGGGATGGCGACCGATGACTAATATTTTTGTTTGTTCCATTTGCTATTTCTATAGTCGTCATTAAGATGACTTAGGTTTTTATTGTATTTCCCATCTATCATCTGCGCATCTGCATATCTGAAATCTGCACATTTATATGCTCATCGGCACATCCATCAATAAAAACTCAGCATCGGAGGTTGCGCTGATGGTGAACTTATCGGCATCCCAGATACCTAAAGCATCGCGGGTGCTTACAGTTTGGCCATTGATCTCTACTTCGCCGCTTAGAATGAAGGCATAAACACCATTGCCGGGTTTGT
Organism: Mucilaginibacter sp. P4_G9; assembly: GCF_056400985.1. NCBI lineage: Bacteria > Pseudomonadati > Bacteroidota > Sphingobacteriia > Sphingobacteriales > Sphingobacteriaceae > Mucilaginibacter > Mucilaginibacter sp. P4_G9. The sequence continues at coordinate 1,712 of NZ_JBFUKF010000149.1, forward strand.
GGATGGTGTAATCAACGGTTACCCCTTTATCAAACTTACCCAGGTTAAACCATGCATCCTGGTGGATCCATACGCCCGCATCATCCGGATTTGGCGATAATACCTGCTGCAGTTTGTTATAACGGTCGGCAAGGTCAAGAGTGATCTGATCGTACCGTGGTTCAACGTTACGTTTGTTGGGGTATAACCAGATCTGCAAAAATTTTACGCGTTTATCCTTATCCTGGTTGTATTCGCTGTGGTAAATACCGGTACCGGCGCTCATTGCCTGTATATCGCCATTTTTAATTACGGCGGTATTATTCATGCTGTCTTTGTGTTCCAGGCCACCTTCCAGGGGAATGCTGATGATCTCCATATTATCATGCGGGTGTTTGCCAAAGCCCATGCCTGCATCTACAGTATCATCGTTTAAAACACGCAATGCGCCAAAACTCATCCTATCGGGATTGTAATAACTGCCGAAGCTGAAAGAGTGATAACTGCTTAACCAGCCATGGTTTGCATGGCCCCGTGTTTTGGCCTTATGTAATATGGTTTGTGCCATGATGTTTTTAGTTTTTGTTGGTATAAAGGTACTACAGGCATTGGGAAAGGAAGTTAATGTAGGTTAAGAATTAACACTAATTCCACAAATTAATACGAATTTCACAAATCATGGCGGAGACTAATCTCATCACTTATTTGTCAGGGTTCGTGAAATTCGCCTTAATTGTGCAATTAGTGTCTATTTTTCATCCTGCTAAAAAACTCAGGGGTAACCCCTATATACGATGCTATTTGCTTTTGGGGCAGGGTGTAAATCAGCGTTGGGTAACGTTTGCAAAAGTTGTTGTAACGATCTTCGGCGGTAAGACTGAGACCATCTATGAGGCGCTGCTGACTGGCTACCAGCGAGTTTTCTACCAGTACCCTGAAAAAGTGCTCGAATTTGGGGATCTGCTGGTATAGTTTTTCCTGGTTGGTTTTGCTAAGCAGCAGTACCTGGGTATCTTCCAGCGCCTCGATGTTAAGGATCCCGGGCTTTTGGCTGATGAGGCTGTACATATCAGCCATCCACCAATCTGGCGGGGCAAAGCTCAACACGTGCTCAATGCCGTTTTTATCAACAGTAAACCCGCGCAGGCAGCCCGAAGTTACAAATGCCGAATGTTTGCAGATATCGCCATCGCTAAGCCAAAATTGTTTGCGCTTAATGGTTTGGGGCTTAAGCATGGCCGTAAAAATGGCCTGCTCCTCGTTGGTGAGGTGGATATGTTTGGCAACGTTATTAAGGATGAGTGTAAACGGCATATACAAAAATGTGTTTTTTTAGGCTGATCGCGGTATGTAACACTAATATTATTATTGGGGTTGAGGTTTCTCCTGTTGATAAATGTAAATTAGCTTTTGTAAGAAAAGGATAGCCCCACCTAAATCCTCCCGGGAGGGAGGGACTTAAAAACTTACAATTAAAAGTCTCGCCCTACCGGCGGAGATTTAGAGGGGGCTGGCTATGCCAATGCTAAAATCCTTGTATGTTATGCTGATAAAGCAGGATATATTAAACGGAAATTATTTTTATGATTGTGACCGGCTTTAACTTATTGTGCATGAAGCAGGCCTTACAGCAAATAAACAGGTATTGCATTTACCAATTAATGCAATATTGATTTTTACTAACAGATAACCTATATGTTAAAAATTAAAAGTAATGTTTTTTTATTAAGCTGCATGTCTGTTTTGCTCGTATCATCTGCCGCGTTTGCACAAAAGAAATTTAATGGATTGGACGTTGGCCTGGGCAACCTTTACCGCACCAGCGACGCCAAAACACGATCGATAAGTCCGGAGAATTTTACGGGCGAGAAGGGTAAGGGCGGCATGGCCACCACCGGCACAGGCAGCAATGCCTCGCGCGATCTGGGCCAAACCTGGAAGGTAAGCCCAAGCGTAGTGATCAAAAAACATACAACCTTCACCATTGCCGAAATTAATGAGAGCGGCGCTATACAGCATATCTGGATGACACCTACCGGCAACTGGCGCTACAGCATCCTGCGTTTTTACTGGGACGATGAAACCACACCTTCGGTTGAAGTGCCGGTAGGCGATTTCTTTTGCATGGGTTGGGGTAAATATTCGCCACTGTCGTCATTGGCGGTGGCGGTGAACCCGGGCAGCGCGTTTAATTGTTACTGGCCTATGCCCTTCCGTAAAAAATGCCGCATCACCATGGAGAATATCGACGATAACGATATGGTGCTGTATTACCAGGTGGATTATACATTGACAGACATCCCCGATGATGCCGGTTATTTTCATGCGCAGTTTCGCCGCACCAACCCACTGCCTTACAAAAAAGATTATGTTTTGGTAGATAGCATTGTGGGCAAGGGGCAGTATGTGGGTACTTACCTGGCCTATGGCAGCAACAAAAATGGCTGGTGGGGCGAGGGCGAGATCAAGTTTTTTATGGATGGCGATACCAAATTCCCTACCATAAACGGCACCGGAACGGAGGATTATTTCTGCGGATCATATGATTTTGATACCCGCCACAAGGATGCCAACGGCAAAGAGCAAGACCATACCGAATACACCGAATTTAACACCCCCTACAGCGGCCTGCCGCAGGTGATCCGCGGCGACGGGCATTATAACATAGCCCAACGTTTCGGCTTATACCGCTGGCATATTGTTGACCCCATCCGCTTTGAAAAAAGCCTGAAGGTTACCATACAGGCCCTGGGCTGGCGGCACGACGGGCGGTACATGCCTTTGCAGGATGATATTGCCTCAACCGTGTTCTGGTACCAAACCGGAGCACATACCCCTTTTCCCAAATTACCCTCACGCGACGAACTGGAAGTAAACTGATGAAACTATATAAAACCACCAAAGGAATAATCCTGGAACATGCCGGGGCCGCCTATATTGTTGACGACCAGTGGGACGTGCTGGTTAACCGGGATAACCTGGCCGCATACCTTCAGGAGATCATAGATGATACCACTGCCCTGGGCGCCGATGTGCAGCGCGAGTTTTTAAATGGACAACTACTGCCACCCATCGGCACGCAGGAAGTTTGGGCCGCGGGAGTTACCTACCTCAAAAGCCGTGATGCCCGCATGGAGGAGTCGGAAAGTTCGGGCGGGGCAAGTTTGTATGATAAGGTTTATGATGCTCCAAGGCCCGAGTTGTTCTTTAAAGCAACAGCGCAAAGGGTTTCGGGCCATGGTGCCGAGGTTTATATCCGCAAAGATTCGGAATGGAATGTGCCCGAGCCGGAGCTGACACTGTATATTAATTCTAATGGAAATATTCAGGGCTATACCATTGGCAACGATATGAGCTCGCGGAGTATTGAGGGTGAGAATGCCTTATACCTCCCCCAGGCCAAGATTTACGAAAAAAGCGCGGCTTTAGGCCCCTGTTTATATGTAAGCTCAAACCCGATACCGGGCGAATCGGCCATAAAGCTGGTGATAAAAAGGGATGGCCTTGCTGTTTATGAGGATGAAACTACCATATCCCGCATCAAGCGTTCATCTACCGAACTGGTGGGTTATTTATACGCCGAATGTGATTTCCCGCAGGGATGCTTTTTAATGACCGGTACCTGCCTGGTGCCACCGCCAACCTTCACTTTACAAGTGGGCGATGAGGTGGTTATTACTATCGATAATATCGGCACTATGATCAATACCATCGGTATAAACCCCAAGCATAAATTGTAAAGCGATGATGACTTTAAAAATTTCTTCTTTTATGCTGATGGCTGCGGGCTTTGCATCATGTACCATGCTAATGCCGCCTGCTACCAAAGGCAGCTTTAGGTACGACCTGGAATTTTTAAAGAAACATGGCACTGTTGTGGTTTTAAAAACTAAAGACAGCAGTGCCCGCGTAATCGTGTCCCCAAAATACCAGGGCAAAGTATTTACCTCAACAGCCGATGGCTTGGATGGCAATAGCTTCGGCTGGATAAACTATAAAACCTTCGATCTTAAACAACCCGACCCGCATATGAACGCCTATGGTGGTGAAGACCGCCTGTGGCTTGGCCCCGAAGGCGGCAGGTTCTCACTGTTCTTCAAGCCGGGCGCCAAAATGGAGTTTGATAACTGGCATACACCCGCTGCAATTGATTACGAAAGCTGGGAACTCGTTTCCTCATCGGATAAAAAGGTATCCATGATTAAAGCCACGCAAATGCAAAACTACGCGGGCACACAGCTTAACATGAAACTGGAGCGGGATATCGAGATCCTGGAGCCGGAGGTGATTAACCAACTGCTGGGCATCAGTACAAATGATTCTGTAAAATCTGTAGGTTTTAGCACGGTAAACACCATCATTAACGCGGGCGATAAGGCCTGGGATAAAATAACCGGCGCCCCCTGCTTATGGAACCTGGATATGTTTAGCCCTTCGTCCAAAACGGTTATCGTAGTGCCTTATGAAGATAAAGCAAGCGGCAAAGTAGCCACCACCAATTATTTTGGCGAGATAGCCAAAGACCGGATCACTTACAGCAACGGGATCCTGCTGTTTAAGGCCGATGGTAAATCGCGCGGGAAGCTAGGTATCCCACCAAACCGCGCCAAAAACATGGCAGGCAGCTATGATGCCAGTAACAAGGTATTAACCCTAACAGTTTTTGACCTGGATAGCGGCGCCGATTACCTGAACCAGGAATGGAAACCCGATACCGCCCCCTTTACCGGCGACGCGGTGAATGCCTATAACGACGGGCCGCTGGCAGATGGCAAGCAAATGGGGCCTTTTTACGAAATTGAAAGTGTATCGCCCGCCGCGTTTTTGAAGCCCGGCGAAAAGCTAACGCACAAACACAGTGTATTTCATTTTACAGGGGATGAAAAGGCCCTGAATAGTATCGCCCTGAAAACTTTGGGCATTTCGATTAAGGATATCAAATCAGCATTAAAATAAAACCAATAAACTAATTATAAGAAAAATCCGATGGCAAAAAACAAAGACCTTTTAGCGATAACCCTTATTACTTCCCTGTTTTTTATATGGGGCTTTGCGCTAAACCTAAATCCAATATTGATACCTCACCTTAAAAAAGCCTGCCAGTTAAGCGATCTGCAATCATCATTAATTGATTCGGCATCATACATCGCCTACTTTTTGTTACCTATCCCTGCAGCCCAGTTTATGAAACGTTATGGCTATAAAGGCGGGATTTTATTAGGACTGATCCTTTTTTCGGCAGGTGCGTTTTTGTTTTACCCGGCATCCATTGTACGGAATTACGCTTTTTTCCTGGGTGCTTTGTTTGTAATATTTTCGGGGGCAGCATTTTTAGAAACCGCTGCCAATCCATACATCACAGCCATTGGCGACCCTGCCGGCGCAACCCAGCGCATTAATTTTGCACAAACATTTAATGGTTTAGCGGCTGCCCTTGCCCCGCTAATCGGCGGTATTTTTATCCTGTCGGGTAAAAACCTTACCGCTGTGCAGGAATCGGCCATGTCGCCTGGTCAGCTGAATGAATATTTAAATAAAGAAGCCTCATCGGTACAAATACCCTATATTGTTATTGCTGTGGGTGTGCTTATAGTAACTGCGCTTTTATGGCGAACCCATTTACCCGAAATTGTTGAAGAAGGAGAAGGCTCACCACTACATGAAAACCAATCATTTTTTCAACGCACAGCTGCACTTTTAAAGGAGAAGAATTTAAATTTTGGTGTAGCGGCACAATTTTTTTACGTAGGCGCACAGGCCTGCGTGGGCAGCTTTTTTATCCGTTTTTCTGAACGTGTATCAGGCATGGATGAAAAAACCGCGGCTTATTACTTAACCGCTGCCTTAATGGCCTTTTTAGCAGGCAGAGCAGTTGGCACATTTTTAATGACATTTATTAACCCGGTAAAACTGCTGGCCATTTATGGTATTACCAATGTATTGCTTATTCTGCTATCGGTATTTCTGCATGGCAAATTCCCGGTGTTTGCTTTAATCGGTGTAGAGTTTTTTATGTCGATCATGTTCCCAACCATATTTTCGTTAAGTATCCGTGGCCTGGGCACCAAAACCAAGGAAGGCTCATCACTGGTAATTATGGCTATTGTAGGCGGGGCTATTTTTCCACCTATCATGGGCAAACTGTCTGACATGACCAACATCCAGATAGCTTACCTGGTACCGGCGGCCTGCTTTTTATTCGTATTTTATTTTGCGGTTAAAAACCTGCGGGTGAAAGAGAAGGTTAGTATGGCGGTTTCCCATTAATTTGAATTGATATATTTTATAACATATAAGCATGGATTTACAACTTACAGATAAGGTAATTATAGTAACAGGCGGTGCAAAAGGCATCGGCGAAGGTATTGTTAAAGTATTGGCTGCCGAGGGCGCCATACCCATTATTGTTGGCCGCAGCGAAGCAGATAACCTTAAAGTGGTGCATAAAGTTGAAGCTGCGGGAGGCAAAGCCTTCCAGGTAGTTGCCGAGCTTACCGATCCTAAAGCCAGCGAGGCTGCTGTTAATGCAGTAGTTGCCAAATATGGCCGGATTGACGGCCTGGTGAACAACGCAGGCGTTAATGATGGTGTGGGATTGGAGAGTGGTGACTATGAGGGCTTCGCGGCATCACTGCATAAAAACCTGGTACACTACTACCTTATGGCACATTACGCGCTGCCCGAGTTAAAAAAATCAAAAGGGGCTATCCTCAATATCACCTCCAAAACTGCTGACACCGGGCAGGGCCATACATCGGGCTACGCGGCGGCAAACGGCGGGCGTAACGCGTTAACCCGCGAATGGGCGGTAGAGTTGTTAAAATACGGCATCCGTGTAAATGCGATTGTGGTGGCCGAATGCTGGACACCGCTTTACGAAAACTGGATAAAAACCCTGCCCGATCCGGCAGCCAAACTCCAGGAAATAGAAGCAAAAATACCATTAGGCAACCGCATGACCACAGCCGAAGAGCTGGCTAATACTACCGCGTTCCTGCTGTCGCCCATGTCGAGCCATACTACCGGGCAATTGATACATGTTGATGGCGGTTACGTACATTTGGATAGAGCACTGGCAAACGCGTAGGCCCCCCAGCAAATAGGTGTAGGATAGGCAAAATAGCAGACTTGAGCACATATCTAATCGTCATTGCGAGTATCCACCAGGATGATCCTGGAAAAAAAATGGGGATGACGTGTTTACTTATGCGAGTAATTGGCCCTGTCACCCTGAGCCTGTCGAAGGGTCGCGCGCAGAGGCCTTCACCCGCTATGCTTCGACAGGCTCAGCATGACAGCCCTTTTTTAACAATCACTGCATCTCACAACGAGAAGTGTATTTAAACGTATATTGAAAATCAGCGACTTACAAACACGCCATTATAAGGCACGAAGCAATCCCCGGCTTACAGAGCGCGGTTCTGTATAGTTAGGGATTGCTTCGTACCTCGCAATGACGGTCTATTTATAATTACTTCGTAAGTCTGGCTTAGGCTGGTCCTATTACTATAACGTAAATGCTTTTAAATAAGCGTTGGCATAGGTGCCCCAATCTTTCATTACATTTTTTAGGGTTGCTGTCAGTTGCTGGTTATTTACCATTTTGCCTTTTTTTGGCGGTACAAGGGACTTATCATCCACAACTACTTCATTTACCCGGGTGGCAAACCAGGTAACGTTTTCATGCGGGAGTGCCAGGCCCAATATCATCCCGGGTAAGCCGGTAAATGTTTCCGGTCCGCCGGGTACCGCAATATCGTCGGTGTAAAAAGCCACTACATAAATAGAATCCATTACCAGCGCATTGGCGCGGCGGCAGTTAAAGCCAGCTATCTCGCGGGTTTCGTTGGTTAATTTCCAGTTTATTTTACGCAAGGTATCTTTCACCAGGAAAGTTGATTCAAATACTTTTTTCTGATTGGTAGTCAAACCGGTGGTAAAATCGTCTGCAATAGTATTTACCTGGCTCACTACCGGGCTGTCGTCAAAAATACCATTRTCCGGCGCATCCGATTCAACAGGCGTATACAACGTTTTGTTATTGGCAAATGTTAGTATGCTTTTAAGCTTTTTAAATTGCGGCTGCGTTTTTTTGTAGGAGTCAAAAGCAGAGCGAAGAAAATCTTCATTGTTTTTATTGATCTGCTTTTCAAAAAAAGCGTACATGTTTACGGTTTTTTCAAACTCAATTGTGCCGTTCATGGTAAAATGCTTGTTTTGTGCAAACACTGCACTGCTGCCAAAGGCAATTATAAAGGTGGTGAGTATTATAAGGTTTTTCATGATTTTTATTTTTTAGGTGCTGCGCCACCGCCAACATGGTTAAAATCCCAGCTAAGCGATAACATAAAATATCTCTTGATAGCGGTATATCTTTCCTGCGTTAGTATTCCGGCCGACCCGCTCCTGTTGTATCCTTTATTTTGGTTAAGCAGGTCGTTGCCGCTTAAAGTTAGCTTAATACTTTCGTCCTTCATAAATGATTTGCCAATGTTGGCATTCAGCGTGGTACGCTTAAAATCTTCGGGGAACGATTGTGTTTTGGCGTTGTATTGGTATGAGCAATTACTTCCAATAGAGAATTTTGCAGGCAAATAAAAGTTAAACCCGCCGTTGGCATTAAAACCGCTGCCATTATTGTTTACGTTTGGCAAAAGTGATGATGAGTTAAGTGTATAGGCAGGACCCGCAGAAGCCCATACATTATATTTTTTTTGCACGTATTTTGACAGGTTAAAATTGGCAGAATAAGTATACGATGTTGTTTTATTGAGCTTATTGTTTGACAGGTTGTAGTAAGTGTTGCCATTAGCATCTGCGCTTACACCGGCGTTGATACCACCAACCGGAATTTTGCGGCCATAGTAAATATTGGCATCCATATTAATGGTTTGCCTGTTAAGGTTTGAGGATTGGAAAATGCTTTTACCTGTTTCGGTATCGGTAACCACATTGCTCACAATGGGGTTCATGGTGTTACTGTACGATCCGCCTATGTATAGCGATTCGTCGCTGATAACTTTATAGGAGTTATACCATAATGAAAAACGGTTGGTAAAAGATGGTTTCAGGTTAGGGTTACCCAGGGTAATATTAAGCGGATCGGTATTTACCGTTACGGGCTGAATCTGGTCGATATTTGGCTGCGAGGTATTACCGTTATAACTGATGCGGATAGATTGCTGCTGCGAAAACCGGTATTGATAGGTAGCCTGCGGAAACCAGTTTACAAAATTGCGCGTGCGCGTGTTGGCATCATTAAACAGGTCGATCTGTTTAAAATTTACTGTCGCTACTTTTGAACCAAAGTTGAAAGTGGCTTTTTTGCTTTTATAATTGAAATTTAAACCAAACTGATTGGAAAGCTGATTAAGCTTATAATCGTTACTCAGCGAATCGATCTGTACGTTATAAACGCCTGGGGCCGATTGGTTGTATGAGCGCCTGTCTGAGCTTCCGTTATTCACATTGATGCCGTAATTGATAACTGCCGAAAACTTTTTAGATAGGGGCTCGGTGTAGGTAACGGTTGAGCTTAATACATTGCTTTTAGTTTGGGTAGTTTTACGCTGATCAATAGCCTGCGTACTGGCGGCATTTCCCAATGTATCAAAAAATGTGGTGTTTGATTTTAAAAAGCCCTTCGCGTCGCTCTCGTTATAAGCCTCACTGATGTTTACAGATAACGTGCGCCCAACCTTTTTAAACTTTTTGGTGTAAAAAGCGCTTGCGTGAAATATTTTGTCGGTAATATCATTGTTTACCGTGCGGTTGTTGGAGTTTAGCTTAGTGCCGTCCTGGCGTAAGCTTGTTGCCGCGTAAGTGTTATCAACCTTGCTGTGCTTATTCGTACCGTCAACCATCAGCTTTAGATTTGATGAAGTATCAAGTTTTACCTGGTAGGTTAAATCAAGCTTTTGACGGAACATATATTTATGGAAGCTCTGGTCGGAGTTACTGTTAATAAAATTGCCCGGCAATGTGTTTTGGGTTAATGTATTTATCGTTCCGTCTACATCAATTGATCCTATTTTATAATTGGCATTAAGCGATTGTTTATCGGCATTCCATTTGGTATCATAATGTGCGCCCGCAGTACGTGCCAGTGGGATACCCTGTCCTTCAAACCGGCCGTTCCAGCTGTCAAGGTCGCTTTCGCCGCCACCTCCGCTAAAGAATAAGCCGCCATCGTCACTAAATTCCAGGCCGGTGCCGCCGTATTTATTTTCGTCTCTCCAGYCAAGGCCTATCTTACCCGTATTGCCGATAGTACCGTAAACCGAGAATTTTTGCTTGCCTTTAAAACGGTTAAACATCAGTTGTTCCTGGTAATATTTACCGGTACCCCCTTCGGCATCCAATTTGCCAAAATAGCCGTTCTTTTTATCCTCTTTAAGTTTTATGTTAATGGTTTTATTTTTAATGCCATCATCAATGCCGGTAAAAGCCGCCTGGTCGCTTTTTTTATCGTAAAGCTGTACTTTATCTACCATATCGGCACGCAGGTTTTTGGTTACCAGGGTGGGGTCGTCGCCAAAAAACTCCTCGCCATCAACCAATACTTTACTTACCGTTTGCCCCTGGGCGGTTATTTTTCCATCCTTATCAACCTGTATGCCGGGAAGCTGTTTTAAAAGATCCTCTACCTTATCATTGGGC